>JAIQGA010000245.1 GCA_020072925.1 Terriglobia bacterium
CAGGTGCCCGAGCCCACGCCGCTCCAGACGCGGGCGCACGAACTGATCCGGACGTTCCCAGTAACAGGAAACTGATTTTGCCGCTATCTCTCAGCGAGTCAGTAGAATTCCGTCCAAATGCCGTGGAACTTCGGTCTAGACTGGTCGGTACACAATAGAAGGTGGGAAAAGGCAGAAAAAGAGAGCGTATGGGGGGAACAGCGCGTAAGACTCAGGAGGCAGCATTGGGCGCGGGCCGGCGATACGCGTGGTCGTGCATCCGGGCAATGACCACGGCCGTTGCCACGGCTCGACCGCGGTGGCCAGGCGGCTCATCGCATTCAACGAGTCGGCGGGCAATTCAGTGCGAAGCCGCCCGTGTGGGTCGCGCCACCCGGGGCCGCTCCTCGGTCGTGCCGAGCAGCCAGTCGAACACGGGCAAGAACACGCTGTAGCGGCTGTTGGGCCGGTGGTGATGAGCCAAGTGAAACGATTTGGCTTTTTCAAAACCCGGCGGCAACCATCCGCCCAAGTGCATTCGCCAGTGGATTTCCTCCACGGCAACAAAGTAGATCACGAAAGCGATCAGCACGCCCGGCGCGAATCCGCCCTTAACCAGCCAGTCGAGAAGAACCACAGGGCCGCCATTGATGAGGAACAAAAGGAAAATATCCAGAGGCGACCCCCCGAAGTTGACGTGATCGGCTTCATCCGGCTTCCCGAGGGTGGCGTGGTGCTGAATGTGACGAAGCATCAGGAAATTGATCGGCACGTGAAGGAGAAAACGGTGGTACAGGTATTCGAAGAGGTTCGCCCAAACGAGCCCGGCGGAGAAACCCCCTACCCACGCCAAAGGATGGATCGGAAAGCGGTAAGCCAGTCCCAGAGCCGGTAAGCCGCCACTCAATATGGCGGCAATCGCATTGTTGCGCTTGGTCCGTTGCCCCCGGTGCCAAGCGGCTGCCATCATGTCATTTACGGAGTCCATGAGACTCACTTCCTTTCTGCTGGATCCAGTAGATTTGATGCGTGGCCTACTTCTGAAGTTGTGAATAGAGTTATTATTAGTCCATCTGGACGGTCTAAATATATGCAGGGTTTATGAGTGTTGTATTCTTGCCACAGGCATGGAAGAAATGGGGCTTTGCGGCAGGAGGTCGTCAAACCATTTGTCGACAGCTTGACGGGAAATCCTTCGCTGGTCTAAGTAGCGTCCGTCTTCTGTAGGGCAAATCGCTGAACCCAAAGTGCCGGGCTGAAGTAACCAAAGTGCCGGGCTGAAGCCCGCCTCTACGAATTGGCCGGACAACGATACTCTACGCTTTCACTTGACCGGCGCTTGCGCGATGATGGGAGGCGCAGGCAATGCTTCGCCAGGGGTTGTGTGCACTGAACGCGCGTGGAGAATCCGCAGGGCTTATGCTGTAGAATCAGACACCTTCGAACGACGTGGTATTCAGTCGCGGAAGGAGGTGACTCGACATGCGACCTCGCCAACCCGCTGATGACTCTTCAGATTTTCGGGCGGAAGACAACTTCCAGCGGCTCATCGACCTGTCTCAGGACCTTTTCTGCATCGCCGGTCTGGATGGATATTTCAAGCGCCTGAATCCCGCCTGGGGGAAGACCCTGGGTTACACGACGGAGGAGCTCTTATCCAAGCCCTACCTGGAATTTGTCCATCCTGACGATCGCGCCGCCACGCTGGCAGAAGCGCAAAAGCTCACCGCCGGAGCCCTCGTTATTTCCTTCGAAAATCGCTATCGGGCCAAAGACGGCACGTACCGGTGGCTGCTCTGGAGCGCCACTCCCGGGACGGAGCATCCGCTGATTTACGCCACGGCGCGCGACATCACGGTGCGCAAGCAGGACGAGGCGCGGCGGGCGGGCGGCTATGCGGTCACGCGCGTGCTGGCGGAGTCCGGAACGCTTGCGGAGGCGACGCCGCGCATTCTGGCCGCGGTGGCTGAAAGCCTGGGCTGGGAAGTGGGCGCCATCTGGCAAGTCGACGACGCGGCAGACGCGCTTCGCTGCGTGGAATTCTGGCACGCACCGCAAGTGCAGGTGCGCGAGTTTCAGGCCATTACCCGGGAGCGGGCTTTCGCTCGGGGCGAAGGGCTGCCGGGGCGCGTGTGGGAGCACGGCAAGCCCTTCTGGATTCCCGACGTGCCGAGTGACGGCAACTTTCCGCGGGTACCGCATGCGATCAAGGAAGGCTTACACAGTGCCTTTGGTTTCCCGGTCCGGAGCGGGGAGCGCATCGTGGGTGTCATCGAGTTTTTCAGCCGTGAAATCCGCCCGCCGGATGAAGACCTGCTGCGCCTGTTCGACGCCATCGGCAGCCAGATCGGCCAGTTCGTCGAGCGCCGCCGGGCTGAGGAAGAATTGCAGCGCTACACGCGGGAACTCGAAGCCGCCCGGCACGAGTTGGAGGAAGACGCCGCGCGGCAGGCGCAACTTGTGAAGGAACTGGACGTTGCGCGCCAGCGCGCCGAAGAAGCCACGCGCGCCAAGAGCCAATTTCTCGCCAACATGAGCCACGAGATTCGCACCCCCATGAACGCCATCCTGGGGATGACCGAGCTGACGCTGGCGACCGGTCTCACCGCCGAGCAAGCCGATTACTTGCGAACCGTACACGATTCCGCGGAATCTCTGCTCAGCCTGATCAACGACCTCCTGGATTTTTCCAAGATTGAAGCACGGAAGCTCGAACTTGACCGGCTGGAGTTTGACTTGCGCGAGACCATCGGCGACACGCTGAAGGCTTTGGCTCTGCGCGCCCAGCAGAAAGGGCTGGAGCTCGCCTGCCACATTCAGCCCCGGACACCGGACCGGCTGCAGGGCGATCGGGGCCGGTTGCGGCGGATTCTGGTCAATCTGGTAGGCAACGCGCTTAAGTTCACCGAGCGCGGAGAAATTGTGGTGAGCGTGGAAACCGAGGAGGAGAGCGACGCCTGCGTGACGTTGCATTTCGCCGTGGCGGACACCGGGATCGGCATTCCGCCGGAGATGCGCGAGCGCATCTTCGAGCCGTTCGTTCAGGCGGATAGTTCGACCACGCGGCAATACGGCGGAACAGGCTTAGGTCTGGCGATTTCGGCCCAGCTCGTGGAACTCATGCAAGGCCGGATTTGGGTCGAAAGCCACGAGGGACGCGGCAGCACGTTCCATTTCACCGCGCAATTTGGCCGGGCGAAGCCTCGGCCTAGTGAGCGAGCGGCAGAGGCGCTCGTGGACCTGAATAACCTGCCGGTGCTGGTGGTCGACGACAGCGCCACCAACCGGCGCATTCTGCACGAACTCCTCAGCCTGTGGAACATGCGGCCGGTGGTCGCGGAAAGCGGTTCGGCCGCGCTCGACGTTCTGACCGATTCGCAGCGCTCGGGTGCTTCTTTTCCGCTGGCCCTGATTGACGGCCAGATGCCGCAAATGGACGGATTCGAGCTGGCCGGCCGCATCCGGGCCAATCCCGCCTACCAGGAAACTCGGTTGATCATGCTCGCTTCCGCGGGCGCGCGCCGGGAGGCGGCCGGGTCTCGCAAGCTGGATGTGGCGGCATTTCTGACCAAGCCCGTGAAGCAGTCGGAACTGCTCGACGCGATTCTCAACGTCCTGGGCGCGCCGGCGGGACTAGGGCGGAGTCGCGCGCCGCGAACTCGCGAAAGCACCCGGAGGGTGGCTCGGCCGCTTCGGGTGCTGGTGGCTGAGGATAACCCGGTAAACCAGAAGCTGGTGGTTCACCTGCTGAAGAAACGCGGGCACCGGCCGGTCACCGTCGCGAACGGCAAGGAAGCGCTCGCGGCGCTAGGCAAGCGGCCGTTCGATGCGGTGTTGATGGACGTGCAGATGCCGAAAATGAGCGGCCTCGAAGCCACGCGCGCCATCCGCCAGCGCGAGGGGGGCGCCGGTGCGCACCTGCCTATCGTGGCCATGACCGCGCACGCGCTGAAAGGCGACCGCGAACGCTGCCTCGAGGCTGGCATGGACGCCTACATCGCCAAGCCCATCCACGCCGCGGAACTCTTCGTGACGCTGGAGAATCTGGGCGGGGAAATGGCGCACACTTCAGCCGAGGCGCCGCCGGAGTCCGGCGTGGATCGCTTCGATTTCACCGGGCTGCTGGCGCGCATGGATGGAGACGAAAGACTTCTGCGCAAGTTGGTCGGCGTTTTTTTGAAAGACTGCCCGAAATTGCTCGCGAGACTTCGCAAGGCCGCCGCAGCAAAGGACGGGAAGGCGCTGGCGGCCGCGGCCCATGCAGTGAAAGGCGCCGTGGGCAATTTCGGTGCGGAAGAAATCCTCGCGCGCGCTCGCGAAGTGGAAGCGTTGGCGCGGGCCGGTCATTATCTTGAAGCGCGCGCTGCCGCTCAAGGTCTGGAGAAGGAAACGGCGCGTTGGGCTGACGCGCTGCGGAAGATCGCGCCCCGGCCCCGGCAGCCGCTCGCGCGGCGGTCCGCGCGCGTGGCGCGGCATCGCAGGAGGAAGCCATGAAGCGCATCCTGGTTGCGGAAGACGATCGCACCACCCGCACGATGCTCGAGAGCGTGCTGACCGCTGCCGGCTATGCGGTGGTCTGCGTCGCGGACGGCGCGGCAGCGCTGAAGAAAATCCGTGAGGGAAATTTCGATCTGGTCCTCACCGACATCTGGATGCCCAAAATCAACGGCCTGGAACTGATGGGCCGCCTGCACGCGGAGGGGGTCCGGCCCAAGGTGGTGGTGATGACGCACGACGACACGCCCGCCACGGTGCTGCGCGCCGTCCGCGAGCAGGCGTATCAGTACGTGACGAAACCCCTCGAGGCCAAAGCGCTTGTCGAACTAGTGCGGGACGTCCTGGCCGCGAAGCCCTCCGAGCCGCCCATCCAGGTGCTCTCGGCGCGGTCGAACTGGGTCGAGTTGCTCGTCCCCTGCGAACTCGAGGTCGCCTCGCGCATCGTGGCCTTCATGGACAAGCTCGAACTGGACCTGCCGAATGAGATTCGGACGCAGGTGGGGCAAGCCTTTCGCGAATTGCTTTTGAACGCCGTGGAATGGGGAGGAAAACTCAATCCCAACCAGAAAGTGCGCATTTCCTGCTTGCGCGGGAAGCGGATGCTGCTCTACCGGATCGCCGATCCCGGCACGGGCTTCCGCTTCGAGGGCCTCAAACACGCCGCCGTCACCAGCCCGCCCGATGAGCCGCTCAAGCATGTCGCGGTCCGGGACCGAAAGGGCCTGCGCCCCGGCGGCTTCGGCATCGCCATGGTCAAGGCGATGGTGGATGAGCTCATCTACAACGAAGCGCAAAATGAAGTGGTCTTCGTGAAGTACCTCGACGAGGCTGGTTCGTAAGGATTGCAGGACCCGCAAAAAGCAGAAGGCACGGAGAGCGAGCCATGTTCTCCGCGCCTCCTCTCACCATGTGCGGCGGATTATTTCTTGTAGTATTGGGCGTTGGTATCGGTGAAGCCCTTCCACTTTTCCGGCAGATCGTCCAGCGGGAAGATAGCGGAAACGGGGCAGACCGGCACGCACGCGCCGCAGTCAATGCACTCCACGGGATCGATATAAAGCTGCGCGACATCCGCGAAATTGGCTTCATCCTTGCGAGGGTGGATGCAATCCACCGGGCAAACATCCACGCAGGCCGTGTCTTTGGTGTTCACGCAAGGTTCAGCAATGATGTACGCCATGGAAAGTCTCCTCCTGAGGGCATTCCTGTTCGCCTTCTGGTCCGCCCTCGCTCATCCCTAAGGTACGGCCAAGCGCCGCGTGGTGCGACGACTTAAGTCGTGACGCTCGCCAGTGGCTCTGGTAAGCTGTTAGGCAGGGCGTGATGAAAACCCTGACTCAGCCTATACCCTCGATCGAGAAGGAGCCCGGGAAGGTTCCCATGGGTTCATTGGACCCGATTGAAACCTTGCGTCGCGTGCCTTTTTTTGCCGTCCTCCCTCCGGAGGAACTGAAGTCGCTGTCCGCCCACTGTGTGGCGCGGCGCGTGAAGAAGGACGAGATGCTGATCGCCGAGGGCGACCCCTGCGAAGGCCTGTTCGTGGTGCAATCGGGAGCGATCAAGCTTTACAAGATGGCGGAAAACGGCCGCGAGCAGATCCTGGTGATCGAGCGCGCCGGGTCGACGGTGGGCGACCTCCCGATTTTCGACGGCGGCAATTTCCCCGCCTCGGCGGTGGCCGCGGAAGACTCGACCCTCCTTTACCTCCCCAAACGCGAGTTTCTCGACCTCACCCGGAACAACTCCGCGGTGGCTTTTGCGGTGATTCGCACCCTGGCGTGGCGCTTCCGCTATCTGACCAGCCTGGTCGAAGAACTTTCCCTGAAGGAAGTGAGCCACCGCCTGGCGCGCTTCCTGCGCGACCGCGCCGTGGCCCTGGGCGTCCGCACCCGGCGGGGGATCGAGTTCCCGCTCGAAGAAACCAACCAGGAAATCGGCGCGGAAATCGGCACGGTCCGCGACCTGGTCTCGCGCAACCTGCGGCGCTTCGTCGACCGCGGCATCATCAAAATGGAACGCCGCAAGGTCATCATCCTGGATATGGCCGAACTCGAGGCCCAAATCGCGGGCACCAAACGCGCTTCGGCGGGGTGAATAAAGCCATCAGCGGTCAGTTGTCAGCCGTCAGCGGTCAGCTTTCATCGATCTGCCAATTCGTGCGACGCTGTCATCCTGAGCGAAGCGAAGGATCTCCGCATTTCGCTCAGGGTAAACTCCGCGAAGGATCCCTGCATGTCGAACCCATCGCCCACGGCGGGTCAGGGTGGCGTGGCCGGTGCGCATTGTTTGCTGACCGCTGATAGCTGAAAGCTGACGGCTTCTCATGAACTCCGCCACGGACCTTCTCCGGATCGAACACCGCGCCATCGAGCACATCCTGGAACGTTTTGAGGCGGAGCTTCGCAACCCGCAGGGCGAGGGCCTGCACGCGCTTGCCAGGACGTTCGGCGAAATCCAGGAGCATCTCGACGCGCACTTTCGGCATGAGGAGGAAGTTTTTTATCCTTCCCTCGCTCCGCTGCTCTCCCCTACTGACGGCGAAATTGCCAAACTCAGCGACGACCACACCGACGTGCGCGAAACTTCTTCAACCTTTCTGGAACTGTTGGAGCGCGCCCGGTCTGCGGCGGATCCAGCGCCTTCGCTTCGCGCCGAACTGACCACCACCGGCTGGACGCTCTGGAACCTGATTCACCACCACATCGCCCAGGAGGAAGCGGGCCTGCTCGCCTTCGCCGACCGGAAGCTCGACGCCGCCGCCCAGGAAGAAATCGCCGCACGCATGAAGGCCATTGTTTCGTAGCGCAAGTCCCGTTCTCCGGACTTGCGGCTTTTCAATTTCTTTTTGGGGAACTGAAAAAGCCGCAAGATTGAAGAAGGAATCTTGCGCTACCTCCTGTACCTTGGGGGACCGCCATTAACAAGTTTAGATACACCTCGTGATGGCGTTCCTTCCTGCGAATCTGCGCCGTTTTCCTGCCGAACGCCAATCATTGGCTCTCGAATTATCTTGTTTCGGTGATCTTGATCGTCCGATTCTCCTGGAGCCCATCCGTAACGACCTGTTTGCGGCCGGAGGGCCAAGCGACTTCGACGCGATCAATTTTCTGTGCGTCGCCCAGGCCGAAGTAAAGCGGCAGAACGCTTTGGGAGAGGTAGCCAGACTTGCCGTCGTCGTACTTCGTATAAACCTGGCCACCCGCATGGAGGCGGACCCAGGCTCCCAGCCCGTTGCGATTCGAGGTGGTCCCGACGAGCACGACTTTGAGCCAACGAATGGCTTTACGTTGTGCGAGGTCGCTGATGAACACCTGAGGCTCGGTATTGAAATCGTTCGTCACCAGGTCGAGATCGCCGTCGTTGTCGAGATCGAACATGGCGGAGGAGCGGCTCGATCGCGAAGCCATTACTGTGATGATCCCCTCTTGCCCCGCGCAAGGCTTCTTGCCGAGTCCCTCCTTGGAACAATCCAGATCGAACCACGGCGCGTGCGTTTGACCGCCTCGACGCGGCTCGATGCCGAGCACGAATTCCGCGTCCAGAAACTTCTCCCCGCGGTTGTTCAGGAGCATGGAATTGATCCCGTACCGGAACGGAAAACTCATTCCCGAAGAAATGAAGATGTCTTCCCAGCCGTCGGCGTTGAGGTCCCCGACGCTCACGCCCCACGGCCAGTAATTCTCCACATTGAGGCGATCCGAAATTTCCTCAAATTTCCCGCCGCCGAGGTTGTGGAAGAAGGCGTTGCCGAAAATGAAGGTCTCGGCGGGTCCGCCGAGATAGGACTCCTGTTCAATGTGCTCAGGGGGTGTCTTGATCTTCTCTTCATCAGGCGTGCGGGTCCCCATCATGTCGGAGTGCATGTCGGTGAGGAACAGGTCCATGCGCCCGTCGTTATCGTAATCGAAGAATTTGATTCCCATGGTTCCCCAGGGAGTCCTGGGAAAGTATTCATCGGTCTTGTCGACAAACTTCTTCCCGCCCTGATTTTCAAAGTAGTGGTCGTGCCCCTGCATGTTCAGAATGTAGAGGTCCGGCCAGCCGTCTCCATTCAAATCGGCGAAGGTGGCGTCACCGGACCAGCTCAGGGGACACAAGCCGACTTCCGCGGTCACGTCTTTGAACCGGTTGTGGCCGAGGTTCTTGTAGAGGACGGGAAATTCAAAGCGCTCGGGAAACATTTGCCCAAAGAATGCGTCCTGCAAGCCCACGTAGGCGCCGTTCGGCCAGCGCTCGTCGCTCGTGTACTTGCCCACGTTGCACACCAGCAGATCGAGCAGCCCGTCGTTCTGATCTCCTTGAAATGCCCGTGCCCGTCGTTCTCGAAAAGCACGTTGCCCTCGCGAACCGTGGTCACGAACAGATCCTGATCGCCGTCGTTGTCAATGTCGGCGAAAGATGCGGTGACGCTGATCCGGTCCGGCAGACCCACCCCTGCTTCCTTGGTGATGTTTTTGAACTTGCCGCCGCCCAGGTTCTTCCAAAGCTCGTTCCCTCCCACCTGGTTCACAAAATAGATATCGTCGAGCCCGTCGCCATCGACGTCGGCTACCGCCAGACCGTTGCCGTGATCGTAATGCACGGGTTTGTAGTGATAGCCCGCGTCCTCCTCGATGTGTTGAACGAAGGTGATCCCGCTTTGCTTAACTTTGTCGACGAGTTGGAAATTGTGGAAGACTTTGAACTGGTTCAGCGTCTCCAGTTGCGCTTTCTTCCGGGCGGAAAGTGTATCCGCGCCGATGTCTGGATTCGGGAAACGAACCTGGACGCGCGAAGGGTGCTGCGCACTGCTCGAACGGATGAGCGTCACGCCCAGCCCCAGCAGAGTCAAAATCCCGATCAGCCCCGGACGATGCTTGTGACCTGCCATGTCTGTATTCCTCCAGCGAAGCAGTATCCCCCCTTTGACCCTCAATCTTCAATCGTGAATCACGCGCATTTCGTGAAAGCAAACCCGCGACCCCTCGCCCGCTGCGGCTCAGGGTGACCGCGCCGGAAGGCGTCCTACTCATTAGGCTCCGCGATTTCCCGTGCGCTGCCGCCACCGTCACTCCCGCGGAAGCGGGAATCCACTGCCACAAGTAGCACGGCCATCCTGGCCGTGCGCACGGGCAAGACGCCCGTGCTACGACTGCCCCTGCACCCCACTTTCCTGGGGGACAGGTTCCGCTGGGGGGTCATCGGCAGGAACCCTGGTAGCGCAAGTCCCGCTCTTGGGACTTGCGGCGTTTCAAGGTCTCCTTAAGGAACTGGAAAACCCGCAAGATTAAAGAACGAATCTTGCGCTACAATCGCTCGTGTGTCGCGCCTTCGACGATGGTTCGTCGCGGATAAGTTTTTCTTTGTGACCTGCAACGTCCTGCCGACCCGCACGGTGTTCACGGAACCCGAATTCGTGATTCTCGCCAAAGTCTTTGACCGGGTCCGCGAGCGCCGAGGATTTCTGCTTACCGGGTACGCTTTCATGCCCGACCACTGGCACGGGATTCTCTTTCCGGCTCCAGGCGACTCCCTACCGAGACTCATGGGCGCTCTGAAAATCGCCTCCAACCGCGACATCAACCGCTCACGGCACGCCCGCGGTGAGTTTTGGCAGCTCCGTTATTTCGATCACGCCATCCGAACCGTCAAGGAGTATCAAGACACCCTGAGGTATATCCATTTCAACCCGGTGACGAAGGGACTCGTGAGGCGACCGGACGATTGGGCCTGGTCCAGCTTCCATTCCTACGGTGGCCCCGGCCCCATCCGCCTGCGCGTGGACCTCGTGGATTTGCCCTTCGATGAAACAACCCGCTTGTAGCGCAAGTCCCGTTCTTTGGACTTGCGGCTTTTGTCTGGTAGCGCAACTTCCGCTCTTCGAAGTTGCGGCTTTTCGAGGAATGGAAAGGCCGCAAGATTTGAAAAGCGAATCTTGCGCTACCCCCGCCGCCCCCGGTTGAAATCGCAAATTGCGATGTCAAACTTGACGCGCCAATCTGGAACCTCGAGGTAGGACATCACTTGAAATCACAAATTGTGATTTCAAGATGCGCCGGCAAACGCGCGGCCCTTTCGCCAACAATACCTCGTCGCCTGATCAAAAAGCTCCCCGACTGTTACCCTGAGCCGTTCGCTTGTCATCCTGAGCGCCAGCGAAGGATCCCTGCATTTCTTGGAGGTACTGCCGCGACCCTTCGCCCTCAGTGGGCTCAGGGTGACAACGCCAGCGGGCGTTCCCTTATCATCCTGAGCGGTTGGCCTGTCATCCTGATCGTCAGGGGAGGATCTCGGCATCTCGCTCAGGGTAATCTCTGAGAAGGTCCCGCGCATTTCACGGAGGCGCTGCCGCGCCCCTTCGCCCTCGCCGGGCTCAGGGTGACAGCGCTGGACGCTGGCAGGGCAAGTCCCACTTTTCGAACTTGTGGCTGTTCCAGGAATCATTGAGGAGGTGAAAGAGCCAGAACGTCGAAAGTCGAATCGTGCCTTATTTGCCTCTTCGCCGTCGTCAGCGAATCCTTTGTGACCACAAACCGCGAAGAAAGAATGCTGTAAACTTCCGAAGATTCGAGGTAATCGGTTGAGAGCTAAGATTTCTGCGCAAGGCGGGCGATCAGGCGCTTCCTCTGGTCGCACGACGTGATTGCCCCAAAGCCCTCTGCCACTTTCTGCGCCCGGTCGGAGTCTGAAGGGGACCAGAAATGTGACAATCGCTCACGCCGATCGCGCTCATCCCTTGGAAGGCTCCTGAGTGCGGCCTTAAGAAGTTCCCGCACTGTGTCCTCGAAGTCGCAACGGTATTTCGTGAGGGTCTTGCGATGTGTTTGCGATAGGGGGCTGCCGTGGGCAATTGTCGACCGAATATCGTAAAATTCCCTGAGTAGGTCCTTTACCTCGCTGCCGGCCGCGCCGTCTCGCAGAAGGAGACGCGCTGCACGCTCTCTGAGGCAGCGCCCGACAAAGTCTCGCTCGGGAACTAATGTAGCTTCCAGGGCTACCATGTAGTCCACGACGCGGTCCACTTCGTTCTGCTCAATATTGCTTTCCTCCTCGATATACCAATTGAACTCTTTCGCGCCGCCATAAAGGAAAAAACGTCGCGCAATGTCGAACCAGCGTGAGTCCCACGCGGGAGTTCTGGTCAGTTCCGAGTGCAGCGATTCCCACGCATTGCACTCCCCTTCGGAAAGAAAGTAAGGCAGCGTCGTCCCTATGTCAGACATCACTCTGTATGGGTATTGGCTGAAAAGGGAGCCTGCATCGTCGCGGATGGCTACCTGAACAAAGCAAAGGTCGCCGCTCTTAAAGAGCCGCAGGAGAAGAAGAATGTCTTCAACGTCGCTTGGTATCCTACCGAAACCTGAAGGGGCCGGTCCCTTGCTAGGCGGGACGAGGTCGTATTCCCTTTCGAGAACCCAGTCACCGAAGCGAGCATTTCCGTGGGGAAAAACCTGCCGAGCCCGGCTCAGGTTCGTCACGTCTCCTTGGCGGATCTGCCACAGCCAGAAGGTCCGAAACCTTAGCTGGCCCGCGGTGGATTCTAGATTGCGAACGAGTATGTATGCGGTGTGCATAGCGCAATCATAAACTCGCTGGACCACACAGGCAAATCCGCACCACAAATGCTCCGTAGCGTATGTGGCGCTTTCTCTCGGGTATGTGGCGCATGGGAGGGCTCGCACACGCGAGCAACGCGTCGCGGATGGGTCGCTACAAAGCGTGGAAAAGCCGCGAGATTTGAAGAACGAATCTTGCACTACGACACGTTTACCAGCCCATTGCCACTTCCGTTCGAGGGCGCGGGTTTCGCGGCCTTCAGGTCGAGCGGCACGGAGAACTGCTTCTCGATTTTCTCGCGGAAGCAGGGGCCGGAGTTATAGGTGCAGAAGGGGTAGACGAGGCCGTTGGGGGCGGTGTAGTGGATAACGCAGCGCTTGACGCGGGAGATGTCATAATTATAAACATCCATAAAGTGCATACCCGCGACGAGGAGAGTCTTATACGTGAACGTGCCGTCGCCGGCGCCGCGTCCGTGGGCGTGGTCGGTCATGCCCTGGAGGGTGTTGAGGAAGCGCTCGAAGGTGAGCCCGGGGGGCGCGAACTGCGCCTTGAAGTGCCGGTGCAGGGAATTCCAGGCGCTGATCTTCGAGAACATCTTGAAGCGCGCGCCCGCGGCCTTGCGCGCCAGCAGGTCGATATCGCGCAGCATGCCGCCCATCTCGAAAAAGCGCGTGATGGGCACGGCGGTCTTGGTGCGCGGGTCAACGTACAGATACGTTCCCATGGCGCAGTGCGGGTGCGAGGTCAGATTCGGCCGCTGGAAATTCTGCAGGGCCGAAAGCAGCTTCGAGAACGGCGAGGTGCAGGAGAGCGGGAACCAGTCGTTGTAGGTATCCGTCAGGCCGGTCTGCTCGGCGACCGAGTGCGCGAGATCGGACTGCGTGAAGCGCTGGGCTTCGAGCTGGCGGCGGTTGATGCGCCCCGTAAACGCCACGGGCTGGAAACTGAAGCCGCTCACCACGTCGATGTTGTCGATGGCGAAGTGGATCATGTCGCCAATCTGGTGGTCGTTCACGCCCTTGACGATGGTGGGCACGAACACGATCTTGAGGCCGGCGCGGCGGCAATTCTCGATGCAGGCGAGCTTGGCGGCCATCAGGCGCTGGCCGCGCGTGCGCAGGTAAACGTCGTCGGTGATGCCGTCGAATTGCAGGTAGAGCGTGTGCAGGCCCGCTTCCTTGGCCTTCTCGGCGAACTCGAGGTCGGCGAAGTTGATGCCATTCGTCGCCACCTGAATGTGCGTAAAGCCCAGCTCCGTCGCCTTGCGCAGAATGTCGTGGAAACGCGGGTAGAGCGTGGGCTCGCCGCCGGAAAATTGCACCACGCGGTTGGGCACGGGGCGCTGCGCGCGCAACCCCGCGAGCATCGCCGTCACTTGCTCGAAGGAAGGCTCGTAAAGATACCCCGCCACGTTGGCGTTGGCAAAACAGACCGGGCAGGTAAGATTGCAGCGGTTCGTCAGGTCCACGTTCGAGAGCACCGTGTGCGAGGTGTGCAGCGAGCAGAGGCCACAGTCGTCCGGGCAGCGCGTGGCGTTCAGGACCGCGGGGTTCTCCAGGCCGCGGTTGTCGCCGAACGTCCACTCCTCCATCTTGAGGTAGAGCCGGGCGTCGGAATAAATCTTGTCGCGAAACTCCCCGTGCGCGGCACAGCGCTTCTCCATGTAGACGGCCCCGTTCTCCTCGAACAGTCGCGCGTCAATCACCTGAAGACATTCGGGACAGACCGACTGCGTCGCCTTCGGCAGGCCCTTGGCGAGAGGCTCGATGGGCGAGCCGGTGTAGGTCGTCGCGGGTTGAACGACTTCAAAACTCGGGCGGGGACGGGACCTCACGGTCGGGGTGTACGTAACTGTGGCCACAATTCCTCCTGGAAATAATGCGAAACTATGAATGAGGTCGCGCGGGACGAGCGCGCGGCCTGCGAGATCGAATGCGACGAGGGCGAAGGTCCTGCGTCAGAAAAAGCGCGCGTCACCTTCGGTGAGGGATTAAATCACCCTAGGGCCGGAGGGCAAAACCCAAACCTTCAAATGGCGAATCCGCGCAGCGAATGGTCAAGAATAAGGGGTGAATGGTCTGGCTAAGTGATTGGCGGGAAAGGCTTTAGATGACATTTTGTCCGATTTCCCTCGGATGGCCACACCACCCCTGGGCCGGGAATTTCGCGGAGAACGACCTATCACGAAAATCCCTCCGCGCCGGCGCGCGTCATGCTTATTTCCGGAAGAGGTTCTCGAACGCTTGGCGCGCGTCGAGTGGCTTGGAAGTGGAGGTCTCGCGCTCGATAGTGGTGCGCGGCGAATAGAAATTGCACTCGTTCTTGGCATCCTTGCGCGGAATGCGCGCGGTGATGGTTTGTGTGCACTCAAAGCGCGCCGAGGAATCGAAGAAGGCGCACTGCTTGCAACTGTGCAGCTCGAGTCCGCAGCGCGGGCAGCGTCCCGTGTAGTCCATGCCCAGAGGAAACACCATCGCGCAGGACGCGCAGCGCACGACTTCGCGCTTGCCGGGCATGTTGGGGGTCTTCGGGCCGAAGTAGTCTTTCCTGGGGCCGGGCCTTTTTTCGTGCCGCTCCCGGTCGCGGTCCGAATCCTGGTAACCCCTTTGCCGATACTTTCGATCTCCCATAATTCACTCCTTCAAATTTCTCGTACGTGGTACGCAGTTTCAGGTCCTTGGAATAATTGGCCGGTCGTAGAGAAAGAGGTTGCGCTCGCGAGCGTAAGATGCGGGCAATATTATTCTACGCCTGTTCGCCCGCAGGATACAGCAGGCTTTTTCCGGGTTCCCAGGAAAGAAACACCCTAGTCCCGCGGGCCACTGAAGCGGCTTGCGGAGGGCTTGAGGAATTCGCCTCGCGCGCCACCATGCGCGCCCCGCCTGCCAGGGCCAAAGACCAGCGGCGGCTGCCGCCCTCGTAAATCATTTCGACCAACTCGGCCTCGAGAAGATTCGGCGGCCGCGGCTCGGGTGGCGCGCAGGACAGCCGCACCGCCTCCGGGCGCACCGCAAGGATCGCCGGCGCGCCTTCCGAAAAGCCTCGAGCATTCTTTGCCCAGAGGCTCGCGCCCGTCGCGGTTTCGAAGCGCGCGCACTCGCCGTTCTGGGCGACGCAGCGCACGTCGAAGAAATTTTCCACGCCCATGAATTCAGCCACAAAGCGCGTGCGCGGGCGTTCGTAAATCTCCTCGCCACGGTCCACCTGTTCCAGTCGCCCGCGATGAATCACCGCCACGCGGTCGGACATCACCAGTGCCTCTTCCTGGTCGTGCGTGACGAAGATGAAGGTGATGGCCAGCCGCTCGCGCAGGCGTTTCAATTCCACCTGCATCTGCTGGCGAAGCTTCTGGTCGAGCGCGCCCAGCGGCTCGTCGAGAAGGAGCACCGCGGGCTCGAGCACCAGGGCGCGGGCCAGCGCCACGCGCTGCTGCTCTCCCCCGCTCAGTTGATGCGGAAAGCGGTCCTCCTTGCCGGGCAATTCCACCAGCCCCAGCATCCCGCGCACGCGCCGGCGAATTTCCGCCGCCGGGAACTTCTTCTGCTCAAGCCCGAAGGCGACGTTGCGGAAAACGTTAAGGTGCGGAAACAGCGCGTAATGCTGGAACACCGTGTTGACGTTGCGGCGGTAGGGCGGCAACTCGGAGGCATCGCGTCCTTCAATGAAGATCTGGCCGGATTGCGGCTGCTCGAAACCCGCCACCAGGCGCAGCAGCGTCGTCTTCCCGCTCCCGCTCGGGCCCAGCAGGGTGAGGAATTCGCCCCGGTGCACCGCCAGCGAGAATCCTTCCAGCGCTACGTGATCGCCGTAGCGCTTGCTGACATTCCGGAGCTCGACGATACAATCCGGTGAAGGGTTCAATTCGGATTCGTACTCCGGGAGTGCTTGATGCCCGTGTTTTGCATCGTACGCGCCTTGGCGCCAATTGGCAAGTCGAATTGCCTTTCTCGGTTTGCTTGGATGCGACCGCACGGCAAGGGCGTGGCATCGGGTCTTATCCCTTCGCAAGGCGAGGAAGACTCCCAGGTCAGGCTTTCAGCCATAGGTTGACGGGAACCTCTCCGGATTTCTTCGGCTTGTACGGCCAGACTATTCTTCGTCCGGTGCCCGCCGACTCATACGCGGCGTAGATGATCTCGAGAGTCGCCACGCCATCCTCGCCGGTCTCGCGAGGCGCCTGGTCATTGAGCACGCATTGCGTAAAGTGACGCATCTCGTGCGGGAAGCCATAGATGTGAGCTTCCTCGAAGACCGTAAACGTCCAGCCCTTCGTCTCGCCGGCCTTCTCGACGGCGTAGCCGTAGCCGTCGAGGCTGAACGTTTCCATCGAGCTGCCGTGCAGAAGATCGCAGTAGATGACGCCGCCCGTTCCATGCAGCTCCACGCGGTCGTCCATGCCGCCGTGCTTCACCCAGCTATCTTCGATGAGAGCGATGCCGCCGGGAACCGGGCCCATTTCCGATCGGATCATGTCGCCGAGCGAGCGCCCGTCGCGGCGGGTCGAGAGGAACAGCACCGTCATGTCCTGCACCGCGCCGGCGAACACGACGCCGGCGAGGATCCAGAGGGTGCCGGGCAGGTAGCCCATCTGCGCCGCCAGCACTGGCCCGACCAAAGGTCCGGCGCCAGCGATCGCGGCGAAGTGGTGGCCGAACAGGACGACGCGGTTGGTCGACACGTAGTCCAGCCCGTCACCGTGGCGGACCGCCGGTGTCGCGCGTGCCGCGTCCACCTGGAGGACGTGGGTGGCGATGAAGAGACCATAGAAGCGATAGGAGATTACGTAGACGCAGACGGCTGCTACGACGAGCCAGGCGGCGTTGACCGATTCGCCTCGGCTGAGCGCAACGACACCGAGCGCGATTGCTCCCAGCAGAACCGTTGCGGCCCACAGCAACCTGCGTTGGACGGTCATGGCGTAGCCTCCCTTGCCGCGGTACAGCCGGTCGTTGAGGAACAGGCCGCTACCCAGCCCGACGCCGGCAAAGAATACCCCGCTCATTTGACGGGCGCGGATTCCACGCTCACCGATGTGTTTTCCAAGCTCGCGGAACTGCAAAAGGTCCGGCCTGAAGATCCGGAGGAAGCGTGCAAACAATTCTGGTCCGTGCTCCGCCTGATTTACGTCGCAGATCCGGCTAACGCGGAAAAGATTCACTGGGGACGTTGCGAACTTCCGAACGAGCGGAACGCCATGAAATACTGGACCGAATACATCGCCCCTTCCATCCAGAGCATCCACCTCACGGCAGAACAATTATCGAGCCTGAAGATGCCCGTGCTGATCATCCACGGGAACCGTGCCTACAAGCTGTGGCTAGCGCTGCTCGGGGTCTTGATCGCTGCCTCGCCGGTTCCCACACCCGCGATCGGCGTCGCGTGATCGGAGCAGCTCGTCGGCCTTCCGTGCTTCGGCCAGCAGGGTCGCGTACGCCTCGACGTTCTGGGCCGCCGGCTTCACTCGCTCGGCGAACGCGACCTGCGCGTCCTCGAGCGCCGTCGCCGCGCGGGCCGCCTCTTC
>JAIQGA010000004.1 GCA_020072925.1 Terriglobia bacterium
AAGAAGATTTCCGATGACGAAATGGATCAACTCAACATCAAATACGACAAAGTAAACCCGCAGTGGAACTACACCATCTACCCGCGGACCCCGACAAAGAAGACTTAAAAGTAAACTTTATTTTGGCTTAAGCCCTAAGTATCCAATTCGCTCGTCGCTGTCTCATACTTCGACCGCAGATAATCTGTCTGCGCGTCGGTGAGAAGCGCTCCATACGGCGGGTTGCCGATAACGCAATCGAAGCCGCCGTCGCGCATGACCTGGCCGATGGAGGTAGAGACGGCCCGGTGGGCCGTCTCCCCATTGAGACGTTCCACCGGAACGTCTCTACCCCGGTCATAGACCGGCGCTACAGAAGGGATGAAATTCCAGTCGAAGGCGTTGATGCGGTCGCGCTCTTCGTCGGCGAACAAGACGCCCTGGTTGTAGATATCCGAGCCGATCAGGGAATTCCCGCACATGATGTCGTATTTCAGTTCCGGCAGCAGGTGCTGCTTGGGCGGGAGTTGCGATTGCTCGCCTTCGAGGGCCTTTAGATACAGGCTCATCATGGTAATCTCAACGGCCTGCGGGTCGATGTCCACGCCGAAAAGGTTGTTGCGCAGAATTTTGGCCTTGCGATAGACGGAGAGACGCTTCGCGCCGTCGGGGTCGGTATGCACTTCGCGCATGAAGTCGAGCGAGGGGTGCGCGTGGCGCACCTCCTGCTCCGGGTGCTCCAGATACCATTGCGTGTGGTAGTCGATGAGGTACTGAAACGCGCCGATGAGAAATGACCCGGAGCCGCAGGCGGGATCGAGGATGCGAATCTTTTCAATCTGCTTGGGCGTCTTGCTCTCGATAATTTTCCCCACCGTGTTCTTGACGATGTAATCCACGATGTACTTGGGCGTGTAATAGACGCCGCCCGCCTTGCGGACTTCCGGCTTCTCCTCGACCTTGACCTGCTTCGGGGTGAGCCGGATGGTGTTGCCCAGGTAGCGCTCGTAAATCGAGCCCAGAAGTTCCACGCCAATGACATCGAAGCGGTAAGGGCTTTTGGGTGGGTAAAGGCGCTTGATGATCCGCGCCAGAATTTCCGAGTCAATCTGGATTTCCTCGGAGAGGTGGAGTTTGAAAATTTCGCCGTTGAAATCCTCGTTGACCTTGTGAAAGAGGGCGTTCAGCCAGTCGAAGATAGGGAACTTGCCGCCGTGGGTCTCCCATTCCTCGACGACCTCCGCAAGCTGGCGCTTTTCGATGACGTGCCGGTCCTCGGCAATGCGAATAAACACAATGCGGTCGAGCAACCGCTGCACGACCTCATTCAATTGCTTGGCGTTGAGGTCAGGATTGCGCTTGTGGATGTCCTTCGCCAGTTCCTCGCGCCAGCCGGTCATTTCATCCAGGAAGACGTCGTCCACCTGCTTGCGCAAATGCGGAGCGCGGCGAATCTTGGGGAGCAGCGCATCCAGGGAACCCGCACCCACACGCTCTTTCGAAAACTCCCAAAGCTTTTCCGTGGTCTTCAGGTAATCGCCGTAGGTGAGCTTGAGCAGCAAGCCATCGTCAGGGTTGCGGTCATCGGGCTGGCGAGAGGCATCGTAAAAGCGGAACTCTTCAAAGTCCGTGAGGATGACGAAGAAGACCTGCCGGGTATTCCAGGCGTATCCCTTCGCTTGCAGGATGTGGTGAGGATTGCTGAGCGCTTCGCAGGGCGTTTTGGCTTCCACGAAGAACTTGGTTTGCCCTCCGACGCGGAAGTTATAGTCCGGGCGGCCCGTCATCTCGCTTTCGCCGCGTTCGACGATCACCTCGCGCAGATGATGCGGAAGACCCGCTTCATTTTCAACGTCCCAGCCCAGCGCCTTGAAGAACGGCGTGATGAAATCAATACGCGCTTGCGCTTCACCGTAGGCGCTCGAAAGGTAATGCGCACGGTCGGCGTCGAACTTCTTGATCAGCTTTTCAAGATTCCCCGCAAAGGTCTGGATTGCGCTCGGCAAAATTCCGCTCCCAGGAAGAGGCTTCAGTGCCGCCAAGTGTAATACCGCCGAGCGCAGTATTCAAGGCCGACTTGCCCCTTTGGCGTGTACGGTCATCCAATGACCTACTCATTCGCTGACTCAGTCATTCAATTCAATAGAGCAGCTTAAGGGAGAACTGAATTTGCCTCGATGGCCCGGCGGTGCTGCTGATGAGGCCAAAGCCCGAGCCGCGCACGATGTTGGAGGGCAGGCCGAAGTTTACAAGATTGAAAACATTGAAGAACTCGGCGCGGAATTGCAGGGTGAGGGCCTCGGCGTTGCCGCGCCGCCCGAACGCTGTGTCCTTGATGAGCGAGAGGTCCACGTTATGGTAGCCCGGCCCGCGAAAAGTATTGCGGCCAAGCGTTCCGAAGCGGCCTTGATTCGGGCCGGTGCCATCCGGCACTCCAATGGGAATGGAGAAGAAGGAACTGTTGTCTGCGCCTCGCCCGAAATAATCTTCGCGCACGGGGCGATGGGTGGAGAAATCCGGCCGCCCGATTTGGTCAGGGCGATCCGCGCCGTTCGAGCCCGCGCCGGTTTGCTGAATTCCCGAAAACACGGTGAAGGGAGGACCACTCGCGAGCGTGGCGATGCTCAGGAGCTGCCACCCTGCGGTCAACTTCTTCCCCAGCGACTGGAGCCAATCGACGCGCTCGAGCGGCAGCGCCTGGATGAGGCTCAGCGTGAACACCTGATTGATGTCGAATGTCGAAGGTCCCTTCTCCGCGCCGGGATTGCGCGGGTCCTGCGGCACCGAGGCAATCTCCGGCCCGGGGCCTCCACCCTGCCCTCCCAACACCGTGCTCGTGTCGTCGAGCGACTTGCTGAAGGTATAACTGGCCTCAAAACCCAGCCCCGCCCGCTCGGAGGTCTTCCCCGCGCCAAGTTGCAGCGCGTGATAGGTCGAGTGCGAAGGGCTGGTCATCAGGCTTTCCGAACCGTAACCGCCCACAATGCGCCCCGTCGCGTCCCGCTCGGTGAATGGCGAGTAGGCGGCGTCGGCGCCCCCAAAACCATTGGGATAAATCGCACTGGGAAGATGCACGCCTATGGTGGCGACATACGCGGCGCTCAGGGTAATGCTCTTCTCGCGGTGTTCGACGCCCGCCGTGTACGTTCCGATATAACCATTACGGAAATCCTGCGCCATCACGAACAGCGAAAGCGGCTGAATCATGTGGCCGGGTGAAACGGCCGCCAGGTCGCGCTCGAAACGCAGCAAGTCGAGCTCGGTGTTCGCAGGAACGTCCATGCTGCGGCCGGTGGCGAAGACGAGTTGTCCCGAAGGGGTGTAAACCGGCGGGAGGTTGAAAGCGGTCACCGCATTCTCAAAGGGAACTGGAGCGCCGGACGACGCCGTGACATAAGGATAGAAAACGAAGGGCGCGCCGCCCGTCATGAAATTGTCCTGCCAGAGATTGGGGAGAAGGGTGCTGATGGAGCCGCCCGCGCGCAGCACGGTGTTGTCCGTGGCGCGCCACTCGAGGGAGAGCCTCGGTCCCCAGCCATTCCAGTCCATCGCATAGGGCGGCTGCGGATAGAACAGGACCTTCTGACGAACCCCCGGGTCCCAGTAACGCGCGGGTTGACCGTCGGGCCCGACGATGAATGCGGACGACGTGAGGTGCTTCGCCTCGCGGATGGGCGTGTTGACTTCGTAGCGCAAACCGAAATTGAGGGTGAGGCGCGGCGAGGCTTTCCACGTATCCTGGAAGTAAACGTTGTACGCCTCGCGGCGAATGGCGCTCTCACCGATATCTTCGCCCTGAGGGAAAAGGGGCGCGGCCACTGCGGCCGTATAGGAGTACGGCGAGGCGGTAAGAAAGCCGGTCAATGAATCGGGCAAGGGATCACCAGGAAGGAGATTGTGCAAGCCGCTCATCGAAGCCATGGCCACCGGCGCGTACGCCGTGCCGCCTCCGAACGTGTATTGCCCGTTGGGGGCAAGGCCGTAAAACGTCGCGTCACGGTTGAATCGCGCCTCGCCGCCGAACTTGAACGTGTGCGCGCCGCGCACCCAGGTGAAATTCTGCCGTGCCTGCAACAGAGCCCCGTGAGCGCCCATCACTCCGCCTCCCGGAGCGTTGAAGGCCTCGTAGAGGCCGTCCGCGAATTTCAGCGCGGGCTGCGTGTGATTCACCGTGGGAAACATTGGCGTGCTGCGGATGACCCCGAAGGACGACTCCGAGACGAAGTTGGCCGAAGGAGTGCGCGTGTAGCTCAGTCCGAAGTTCCGCTGGTGGTCGAAAAAGCGAATCGCGAAGCTGGGGTCGATGGCGGTCTGGCTGGGGTTGGTCAGAGGGCCGTTGACCTGATTGAAATTGAAGCGGGCGAGGAGTCGCGCCTTGGCGGAGATGCGATGGTCGATGCGCAGTGAAAACTGGTCCGTGGTGGTGGCAACTCTGGAGGAGGTCGCGTAAGTGCGCGCGCCGAATGGCCCCCGGGGATCGTTGGGTCGAGGATAGCCCGCGAGCGCCGGCTCGACGCGCGGATCAATGGGCACGACCAGCGTATCGCCGCGGAATGCCGTGGTATCAAGCCCCTGCCGCTCCGCGAGCGTGGGCACAGCGAGAACTTGCGTTGTCCCCAGTACCTGCCGAAAACCCTGGTATTGACCAAAATAGAACGTTCGCCCGCGGCCGTCGTACAAACCGGGCATAACCACCGGGCCGCCGTTGGTAAAGCCGAACTCGTTCCGCACGAAGGGCGGAATGCGCCCAGGTTGCGCCAGCGAACGGCGGTCGAAAAAATTGCGCGCGTCGAATGCCGCGTTGCGCACGAACTCGAACACCGAGCCGTGCAGGGCGTTCGTCCCCGACTTTGTGACAATGTTCGTAAACCCTGCGGCGCCCTGGCCAATTTCCGCGGGCAGCACGCCGGAACTTGATTGGATTTCCTGGATGGCGTCGACGTTAAAATTGGAGAACGTCGCCCCGCCCATTTCGGGATCGGTGATGTCAATGCCGTCCATGGCAAACACCGCGGTCGTGCCGCGCTGGCCATTCATCGCAAACTGTTGGGTGAAGTTCGCCGCGCCGTTGGTATCCGTCATGGTTCCCGCCGCGAGCAGCAGCAGTTGGCTGAAGTCGCGCTTGTTGAGCGGCAACTCGGAAATATCGCGGCTTGAAAGCCGCTCGCCCTGGCCGGCCTGGCGTGCGCCTTCCGCGGATTGCGGCTCGAATTTCAATTCGTCGCCGGCGATAAGGCGCAACGTGTCCACCCGCCGCTCGCCGGAGTGAAGCGTCAGCCTCGCCGACGCGCGCGAAGTGCTTCCCTGCCCCTGCACGGCTAGGGAGTAATTGCCTGCAGGGAGCTCGTCAAAGGAAAAGGCACCGGCAGAATCCGTAACCGTCGTGTACTCCCGCCCGGAGCCCTCCGCGCGCAGCACTACAGACGCGCCCGCCAGGTTTTTTCCGGCAGCATCACGCAACAATCCGTGCCAGGAAGCCTGAGAAGTCAGGGCGCGCAAGCCGCATGCGCAGAGCACCAGGCTGGCCACAAGCGTGAAAACGCACGTCGCTGGTTTTCGATTTCTCAAAGGGAACTCACTTCTGCAGGGTCGCCAAATGGCTGGCCGTGGAAGATCGTTGCCAACTTGCGATAAAAAGCTCTCCAGCTTGCACCGGGCCAAGGAATTCGTCAAGACGGCTCTTTGCATGTTGGGAGCCACAGGGCTGGGCGGCAGTGCTTGCGCGCGCCTCGCAACGACAAATTGACCGGGGGGTGGCCACCGCCGAGTCAATTCTTTCGAACTGCATTGATTTCGGCCGGATCCAATAAGTGACCCCGTGTCAGATTTTTTGCACGGCGGTGGCACAAATTTGGCAAAAGACTGTAGAATGTATAATTCTCGCAGGTAGTCGCGAGCATCTAAGATTCTTGATGGTTATACGCACAATCATCCAGGGGCGGCCCCTGGCAAGTTGGCTGTTGCCCATCTTCCTAGCGATTCAGGCCGTCGCCGCAGAACCTCCTACTCAGAGTCTCACGGGCCAAGTCCTCGACGAGAACAAGGCTGCCGTGTCCGGGGCGGCGTGCACGCTGACAGGGACCGGCTTGTCTTCGCAGGGCCGGACCATCAAGACCGGCGAGGATGGCGCCTTTGAATTCACGGGATTGACTGTGGGCACGTACCAATTGACCTGTGCCGCGGTGGGATTCGAGCCGGTCGTGACGGATATCAAGATTACGGACATCCCCCTTCCGCCCGTCCAGGTTCTCCTGCCCCCGGAGGTGGTGCACACGAAGGTGGAAGTGACCGCCAAGGCTTCCGCCATAACGCAGGAAAACACTGCCCCGCCTGCCACCATCACTTCGCAACAACTCCATACGCTGCCGCTGGTTGAGCAGAAATTCCTGGCGGCCCTGCCGCTGGTGCCCGGCGTGGTGCGGACTCCCGACGGGCGAATCAGCATCAAGGGGGTAGCGGAAAATACCGGAATGTTGCTCGTGGATTCCGCGGAAACCGTGGACCCGGTGACGGGCAGCTACTCCATCGACGTTCCCCTGGACGCTGTGGAATCCGTGGACGTACAGAAGACCGCCTACCAAGCCCAGTACGGGCGCTTTTCGGGCGGGCTCACCACGGTACAAACCAAAGCGCCGCTGAACAATTGGCACTGGGAATTGAACGATTTCGTGCCCAGCCCGCGCGTCAAGAGCGGGCACATTGTGGGCATTGCGGACGACGAACCGCGGCTATCATTTACCGGCCCCATCCTCAAGGACAAACTCACTTTTTCGGAATCCGTCGTTTACACCATCAATAAGCAGCCGGTGCGCGGGTTGGCCTGGCCCAAGAACGAGATCAAGGAAGAAGGCGTCAACTCCTTCACGGATTTCTACTACGTCGTATCTCCGCAGCATCTCGTTACCGCCAACGTGAAAGTATTTCCGCTGCGTCGTCAGTTCGCCAACATCAATTCGTTCGTCCAACAGACCGCCTCCTCCGACTATGGCCAGCGAGGCTATTCGGTGGGCTCCACGGACCGCTATATGTTCAATTCCGGGTCCGTCCTGACCAGCCTGTTTCAATTCACCAAGTTTGACAGCTACGCGCATGGCCAAGGCCCGGCGGACATGCTCGTCACGCCCAACGGCTGGGGCGGCAACTTCTTCGACGCCTGGAAGCGCTTCAGCACCGAACAGGAGATTTTGGAGAATTTCCAGTACCGCAACTTCGACTGGCACGGCCGGCACATGGTGAAACTCGGCGGCGACTTCACGCGTCGCGATTATGAGGGTACCACCCAGTCGCATCCGGTCCGCCTGCTGCGGCCCGACGGCACGCTGGCCGAGTTAATCGAATTTCAGGGGGCCGGACTGCTCAGCGCCGATGACACCGAGTGGGCCGTCTTCGCCCAGGACCATTGGGCTTTCAACAACCAAGTGGCTCTTGATTACGGCTTGCGCTTGTCCGGGCAGACCATCGGCGAGCACGCCATGATCAATCCCCGATTAGGGTTGGTCTATACGCCCGGCTCGAGCGGCAAGACCATCCTGCGCTCGGGCATCGGCGTCTTCTACGACCGCGTGCCGCTCCTGGCGGGCGACTTCACGCAGAACCCCGCGCGGGTCGTGACCATTTTCGACACGGCCGGCATTCCCACCGGTCCACCCATCGTCTTCAGCAATTTCTATGAAAAGTTCGACCGGGAACACGGCATCATCGTGCCGACCGGTAACCGTCTCGACAGCACTCCCTACAATCTCACGTGGAACGTCGAATTGGACCAGGAACTGCGGCCCAACGTCGTGGCGCGCGTGAATTACCTTTCCAGCCGTACGTACGACGTCTTCGTCATCAATCCGCTCTCGCGGACCAGCGGCGCCACCATGCTGCTGACCAATACCGGCGGGTCGCGCTATCACGAATTGGAAACCACCTTGCGCTTCCGCACCAGCGAATATGCCGACATCAATGTTTCCTACGTGCGCAGCCTGTCGCGCGGCGACTTGAACACGCTCTCCTCGATCTACGTGCCCTTCGAGGAGCCGGTGATTCGCCCCAACTTTTTCGGCACCCTGCCCACCAACGCGCCCAACCGATTCGTCACTTGGGGACGCTTCAAGCTGCCCCGGCAGATGACCATCAGCCCCGTGCTCGATATCCATGACGGCTTCCCCTGGTCGGCCGTCGATGTGTTCCAGAATTACGTGGGCCAGCCGAACAGCCTGCGCTTTCCGAGCTTCGCGTCCCTCGACGCGCAGATTACCAAAGATTTCCGCGTCAACTTCCTTCCCTGGGCCAAGAACCACCTTTTCCGCGGCTCGCTGCGGGTTTTCAATATTACCAATCATAGTAATCCCCGAGACGTGTATAACAACGTCTCCTCGCCACTCTACAACCAGTTCGTGGGCTTCCAGCACCGCTTCGTGGATGTTTCCCTCGACATCGTGTACTGACCCGGGTACGCGGCCCTGCGGGCTTCTCCTGACCATTGCACAGGAGTGATGACCATCGCGGTGGCGGCATTCTGCGACCGCAATTTGGAGTGCGGCGGCTTGCCGCCGCTGTCAAAAGCGGGAGCAAGCTCCCGCACTCCAAAGGCGATTAGGCGCTCGACGTGGGCCGCTACAGCAGGCCGCGGTTTTTCGTCTGGCTTCAGAGTGTGATACGATGGGCGAGTTCAAGGGCGCAGGGGCAAATGCTCAGCAAATACCAGGGCGATCTTGTAAAAATTTGCCATTCGCTCGGCCGGGAAAAGAAGCTCGGCACAGTGATCTTCTTTGTCACCTCGGTCTGCAACGCCAAGTGCCGGACCTGTTTTTATTGGGAGGAACTCAACCAACGGGGCGATCTGAGCTGGGAAGAAATCCAGAAGCTCTCCGCCACCATGCCGCGCTTCACCGACCTGTGGCTTTCGGGCGGCGAGCCGATGCTCCGCAAGGAACTCACGGATATCATCCACCTCTTCTGCGCGAACAATGGCGTCCGCTGGGTCAATCTCCCCACCAACGGCCTCCTGCCCGAGCGCACGGCCGAGTGGGTGGCGCGCATTGCGACCGAAAATCCCGAGCTTCAACTCGATTTGAACGTGGCGC
Organism: Terriglobia bacterium; assembly: GCA_020072925.1. Lineage (GTDB taxonomy): Bacteria > Acidobacteriota > Terriglobia > UBA7540 > UBA7540 > JAIQGA01. The sequence continues at coordinate 9,054 of JAIQGA010000004.1, forward strand.
TGGACGGGCTGGGGACAATGCAGGATTCGATTCGCGCCGTGCCGGGGAATTTCGCCAAGACGCTTTCGACGCTGGAAGCCCTGCAACCCTGCCGCCAGCGATTTCCCAACCTGCGCGTGAACGTGAATACGGTGATTTGCGCGGAGAATTTCGATCATGTCCTGGAAATCGCGGAATTCGTCAAGGCGCGCTGCGCGGTCGACGGCCACTACTTCAACATCATCCGCGGCAACGCCAAGGACCGAACACTGAAACAGATTCCCGCCGAACGCCTTCCCGCGCTCTACAGGGAAATCCAGAAGATTTACGGGCACTACGCGAACCTCGTCTTCAAGCGGCGTGAGGGTATCGCGGGGCGCGTTGCCAAAGCCTATTACCAGGGCACGCTGGCGCTGCACAACCGCATCCAGCTCGAGAACATCGAGGCGCCGCATCCCTGGCCGATGCCCTGCACCGCCGGGGAGACTGCTCTGGTCATCGATTACAGCGGCGATGTGCGCGCCTGCGAACTGCGCGGCAAGGTTGGCAACCTGCGCGAATGCGGCTGCGACTTCCGGAAATTCTGGGCAAGTCAATCTCGCCAGCAGGAACTGGCCGCCATCTTGCGCGACCAATGCTGGTGCACGCACGTGTGCTTCATCCACGACAGCCTGCGCCACTCCCCCAAGGCGCTCCTCTACGATGTCCCGGTGACTTACCTCGAAACGAAGTTTGCCGCGGGGGAAAACGCGGTTCTCAAGCCTCGCCCGGCAACCACCTCCTGACGGTTGGGGGCCCGTGAAAGATCCCGGCTGTAGCGGCGGTCTATGACCGCCGGTCTTCGGTTTCCAAGCATTGCGGCGCTCATAGAGCGCCGCTACAGCGCCCCCATCAGATTTCCTCAAAGCTTCGAAGTCGCGGAATCTCGCGCCCTCAAGGAAGCACTTTGGCCGACGGCTGCGAAGCCGTGAGTGTGCGCACGCCCGCCGCCGCGCGTTCGGAGCTCAACAAGGCGGCCAGCAGCACGTCCAGAGTTTCGAGCAGGCGCGCGTCGGCCGTCTGGACCAAGTAACTCGCCATGCGCAACAACTGGAGCTGCCGCGGCGAGTAGCTCTCCGTCCCGGGTTGAGGTGGCTTGCCTCGCCCGGCGCGGAGCAAATCCATCACGCAGTGGCCGGAAGGAGTGATCACGCACTGAAGCGTTCCGGGAGCGCCGGGCCGGTCCTGGAAGAGTTCGCTCACCGGGATGCCCAGCGCGTCAGCAATCTTCCGCAAGGTTTTGGGCCGCGGCTCCAGCCGGCGGTTTTCGATGCGCGAGAGGTACGAACCGGCAATTCCCGTGCGCTCGCTAAGCTGGCGTTGGGTCAGCCCTTTCTGATTGCGAACCTGCATGATGCGCGTACCCAGACTCATAGTCGTTTTCCCCTGCACTCATCGGCTCGATCTTAACATAAATGTAATAAAATGGCCCAACGAAATTGATACTCATTGACACTAATGTAAAAAAGCGTATTGTCAGGATGGAAGAAGGAAGAGCATTCAGGAGTTGATTCGGCTCAAGCTTGGTGGTGTCTCGGGATCCTGCCGGTTCTTCCGCGGTGCCGAAGCGGAAGGCGGCGTTCGCGAACGCAATGGGCCGCAGAAGGCGGCATGAGCGTAGCGCTCCAGCGAGCTGGATTCGGGCCGGAGATGAGAGTAGGGGCTTTGAGCAAGCAGTCATAGTTGATCCAGCCCCTCGCCTCCTGTGGGGAGCCCGCCCCACTGGCGGCAGGATTCCGGATGCTCAAAGTTTAGGTAGAAAGGGCTGAGGCTGCTCGCCCTGAGCGGTTTGTGGCCCGGGAGGCAAGCGGCGAAGGTGCCGCGAGACAGGAAACTACCAATAAGCCCACCGACCCGTCCGGGACCTTAATTAGCAACCCCACAATCCTGCCTGATAAGCCCTGAGCCGGACGGGTCTGCCCTTTTTCAGATTTAACCATTTCTTCATTTTTTCATTTTCCCATTGCCCACTTGAACCAACAGCGGCACCTTAGTCCTGAGGAGTGGATCCATCAGGCTCGATGATCGAATTGCCGCCCTTTAGGATCGAAACTCGCCCTTTTGCAATGGCAAAATGAGAAAATGGCTAAATGAGAAAATGGTCAAATGAATCACTGACTCACTGATTCAGTTTTCCCTGCTCCCATGAATTCTTCCGAGATCTCGTTCGCTGCCGATCGCATGCTGGGCCGCCTGGCGCGATTGCTGCGCCTGCTGGGTTACGACACGCTCTACGCTCCTAACATGACTCCCGCGCGGCTGCTGGAGATCGCGCGCGCCAGTGGCCGCGTCATTCTCACGCGGGGCAATGCGGAAAAGCGCTTCCCTGGCGGGCTTTCTCTACTCAGTGTCCGCAGCGAATACGCGCCAGAACAATTACGCGAAGTGGTGAAGAAGTTCGGTCTCGACACCCGCTCGGGGTTGTGGACACGCTGCACGCTGTGCAATGGCGCTATCGAGAGGGTGGGCAAACAGGAAATCGAAGCGGAAGTGAAGCCGCGAGTTTTCCAGGTCTACGACGAATTCTATCGCTGCGCTGGATGCCGGCACGTTTACTGGCGCGGCTCCCACGTCGAGCGCATCCTCAGAAACCTTGAGGCACTAATCGAGAAGACAGGGGAAAGTAAGGTCTGAGGTGTCAGGTGTTAGGCACCACCCTTACGGCTCGCGACGTACTCAGCGCCATAAACGCGAATACAGACCAAGTCAACATCCAGCGGAGGCCCTCCCAGGGATTCTGACATCTCACTCGTCGGAACGGGGCGTCTCATGCTAGATTTAATGGCTTACGGCGTTTGATGTGCCAGCACCCGGGGGAGGTGCTCAGGCAGGGGCGCAATTCTCACAAACGAGGAAGAAGCAAATGAACGAGCCATATGGAGGGCGGCTGGTGAACCGTCTTGCAAGCGGTGAGGCAGCCGCAAAACTGGAAGCCGAGGCGCGGGGACTCCGGGCCGCCCGGCTGAATCCCTTCGAACTATCTGACCTGGAAATGCTGGCGATTGGCGCTTTCAGCCCCCTGGAAGGGTTCATGACACGCGCCGACTACACCACGGTCCTGAGAGACCTGCGCCTGGCCAGCGGCCTGCCCTGGACTTTGCCCATTACGCTCGCCGTGACGTCGGACGTGGCCAAGACCCTGGACGGCGGACCTCGCCTGGCGCTCGCGGACGCGGTGGGCCAGCGCTACGGGATCATTCAGGTCCAGGACGTTTATCGTTACGACCGGGAAGCGGAGGCCCGGAACGTTTTCCGCACCACGGAGACGAAGCATCCGGGAGTTGCGTATCTGGCCACGCGCGGGGAATTCTATGTGGGTGGACCCGTCGAGGTCTTCCGGCGGCCCAACGATGACGCTTTCCGCGCCTGGCGCCTGACTCCCGAGGATACGCGCCGCATCTTTGCCGAGCGCGGCTGGCAGCGCATTGTGGGCTTTCAGACCCGCAACCCCGTGCACCGCGCGCACGAATACATCCAGAAGACCGCGCTGGAAATTGTGGACGGCCTGCTGCTGCATCCTATTTCCGGCGAAACAAAATCTGATGACGTGAGCCTGGAGGTCCGGCTGCGCTGCTACCAGGTTCTGCTCGAGCACTACTATCCTCGCGATCGCGTGCTGCTCTCGCTCAATCCGGCCTCGATGCGCTATGCGGGGCCGCGGGAAGCGATCTTTCACGCGCTGGTGCGCAAGAATTTCGGGTGCACCCACTTCATCGTCGGCCGGGACCACGCGGGCGTGGGCAAATACTACGGGCCCTGGGACGCTCAGAAGATTTTCGACGAGTTCAAGCCGGGGGAACTGGGCATTACGCCGTTTTTCTTCGACAACGCCTTTTACTGCCGCCGCTGCAATGGCATGGCCACGCCCAAGACCTGCGCGCACGACGACTCCGCGCGCGTGGTGCTGAGCGGCACGCAGGTCCGCGCTATGCTGCAAAATGGAGGGCAGTTGCCGCCGGAATTTACGCGGCCGGAAGTGGCGCGCGTGCTGCACGAGGCCTACCGCACCCTGGCGACGACCACCTGAAGGAGATCACGAAATGCAGTGATGGCGGCGTCTGTAGCGGCGCTCTATGAGCGCCGAACAGACGGCGGTCGCAGACCGCCGCTACAGCCATGACCGTCACTGTATTTAGTAATCCTCAGTAATCTGTCTACTCGACGGTGACGCTTTTGGCGAGGTTGCGCGGCTTATCGACGTCGCAGCCGCGCAACACGGCGCAGTGATATGCGAAGAGTTGCAGCGGCACCACGATCAGCATCGGCAGCAGGACTTCGTGGTTTTTGGGCACGGTAATCACGTCGTCCACAAGCGCGTGGAGCTTGGTGTTTCCCTCGGTGGTCACGGCGACGATGCGCCCGTCGCGGGCGCGGATTTCCTGAATGTTTGAGACGACCTTCTCGTACGACCCGTCCTCGGGAGCCAGCGCCATGGTGGGGAAGGCAGGATCAATCAGGGCAATGGGGCCGTGCTTCATTTCTCCGGCCGCATAACCCTCCGAGTGAATGTAGGCGATTTCCTTAAGCTTCAGCGCGCCCTCGAGCGCGATGGGGTACTGATACTTCCTGCCGATATAGAGGAAATGCTCCGCCTGGCAATACTTCTGCGCCAGCGTGCGGATGCCTTCCGACTGTCGCAGCGTCTCGCGAATCTGGTCGGGAAGTCTTTCAAGGCCGCGCAGGATCGAGGCGCCCTCCTCGTAGGAGAGGTCGCGGCTGCGTCCCACCAGCAGGGCCATTAAGGTCAAGATCGTCAACTGCGAGATAAAGGACTTGGTCGACGCGACGCCCACTTCGATGCCGGCGTGTGAATAAACGCCAGCGTGTGTTTCGCGCGCGATGGTGCTGCCCACCACGTTCACCAGTCCGAGCACCAGGGCGCCCTTGCGCTTGGCCTCGCGCAGGGCAGCGAGGGTGTCCGCGGTCTCGCCGGACTGGCTGATGGCCAGCACCACGGTGTTCTGGCGCAGGTTGAGCTTGCGGTAGCGGAACTCCGAGGCCAGTTCCGTCTCCACGGTCAAATCCGTGAGCGACTCGAAAACGTAGCGCCCAAAGAGCCCGGCGTAATAGCTCGTGCCGCAACTTACAATAATCAGGTGGCGGGCCTGCTGGAGGCGTTCCTGCACGGACTCGAGGCCCCCCAGTTTGGCCACCGCCTCACCATGATTGATGCGGCCGCGCAGGGCGTTCTCCACGGCCTCCGGCTGCTCGAAGATTTCCTTGAGCATAAAGTGCGGGAAGTTGCCGCGCTCCATAGCCTCCGGACCGATTTCGAGAGGCTTGACTTCCCTGCTGACGGCGCGGTTTTCCAGCGTGGTAATCGCGAAGCGGCCGGGTTCCAGGCTCGCCATCTCATTGTCTTCCAGGTAGACGACGCGGTCGGTCTGGTGAGCCAGCGCCGAGACGTCGGAAGCGGCCAGGGTTTCGTCCTCGCCAATCCCCAACACGATGGGGCTGCCGCGACGTGCCACGATGATCTGCTGGGGATGAGCGGTGTGCAGCACCGCCACGCCATAGGTCCCCTGTACATCGAGCAAAGCTTTGCGGACCGCAGCTTCCAGGTCCCCCTGATACGCGCACTCGACCAGGTGCGCAAGCGTTTCGGTGTCGGTCTCAGAACAAAACGTGTGCCCTGCCGCAACCAGGCGCTTTTTCAGCGTCATGTAGTTTTCGATGATCCCGTTGTGCACCAGGAAGATCTTGCCGGAGCAGTCGACATGGGGATGGGCGTTGGCCTCGCTGGGCTTGCCGTGGGTCGCCCAACGGGTGTGAGCGATGCCCACCGTGCCGGCGGGGCTGTCCTGCCAAACCTGGTTTTCGAGCGCGGCAACCTTGCCGACTTTGCGCGCCCAATACGGCGGGGAATTCAGAATCGCGATGCCGCTGGAATCGTAGCCGCGATACTCCAGGCGCTTCAGGCCCTCGATCAAGACCTCGCGCGCGGACTGCTTGCCGGTATAGGCGACGATTCCGCACATCGACCCCTCCGCTTGTAGGTTGGGGATGACTTCTCTAGCCCTTGAGTCAAAGCCGCTATACCGTCGGGGCACACCATGGCGTGCCCCTACCGGGGGCAGCAGCAGCGCTACAGGTAGCCCAGCTCACGCGCCAACGTGCGGAACTCTTCACCCGCCACGATCAATTCCGCCTGCGTGCCCTCGCCATCGTCCTCGCCAAACGTCCTCTGGCAAACCAGGTTGCCCTCCGCCACACGCCCGGGCATCACAATGTCATCGAAGCCATTGCGGAGCGTGCGCTTCAAGAATTCGGCGGCGATGTCCACGAGTTGCTGGTCCCTGAAGGTCTTTTTCTCGTCAGTCCAAATCTCGGCCAGCGTGGCGCAGGAAATCGCCACCACCACCCTTCGTCCGTTGACCCGGAAATAGCAGTCGATGCTGTCACTGTGCCGGGGCGAGATGCCCGGCATCAGGCAAACAAACCGAACCTTGACGGGCTCCGGAGAAAGCCTCGATGCGACTTCAAAGGGCGTTACCGTATAGCTCATCAGTATTTCCCCTTAGTCCAGCCGCGATAAGCGCGCTCGCAGGAGCGCGGTAAAACGTTGATTATAGCGTATCCGCCAGATTTGAATAGACGCCACTTCGCGCAGTCCCCTATTTTTCTCAGGAAAGCTGAGGCTTCTCCCTCAGAAAAACCGGCCGACAAACCTCAAATGTCTTGCAACCTTTCCCCTCGACTTTTCGTCTAATAGGGTAACTCAACTCTAATGACTACCTGGGGAAGTGGGTAGCATAGGGCGACCTGAGTTACCCACTTCCTCCTTCCTAAGCTCGGAAATCAACAAAAAGCAGGGAGGCACTCCGGAGCAGGCAATTGTTTTGCGCGCATTGGCGGCGTAAACGGTGAAAAACGGTTTGCATCCAACGCCAAGGCTGGATATACTCCCAGGCAAGCTCCTAGGCGAACTTGAAAAGGAAATCTCCGTGGCCAAAGTGACTCAGGCTGTGAAGAAAGGAAAGTCTTCCAAACTCGTATCGGAGGCCATCGACCTGGTGCGGGAGGTCGAAGACCTGGGGTGCGAATTCTGCACGCCGCTTGAACCGCAAGGAGTGATGGAGGCCCTGGTCAACCGCATCGTCGGGCGCTACGACGTCAACACCGCCGCCATCTGGAGGTTGAATGAGACCGGCTCCCAGCTCGAGTTGGGGGCCGCCGCGGGAAGCCCGGAGCTTCCTACGGCCCTCAACAAAGCCGCGCTGGACCAGACCCTGATGGGAAAGGCGGTGCGAGAGCGCGCGCCGCATATTTATCCGACCAATCACGGCAACGGAGACGAAGTGGCGGCCTGGGCGCACGAACACGGAATGCGGTTTGTGGCCGTGTATCCGCTCCTCCAGGAGCCACGAGTCCATGGCGTCCTCCTCCTGGCAAGTAACAGAGCCCCTTCCGAATCCCTCCTGGCCCTCTTCCGCCTCCACGCTCGGCTGGCTTCGGTGGCACTACGCGATGCCGAGCTTTTTTCTTCGACCGTTCGCACGCTGACCAAACTGAGCTTCCTGGTGGAAGCGACCAAGGCTCTGGGCTCCACGCTGGACCTGGCGGAACTGCTCGGGCGCATCCTGCATGTCGCCAAGACGCACGCCGACGCGGAACGCGGCACGCTGTTCTTGGTAGATTACAAGACAGAGGAAATCTGGTCGCTGATCGCGCATGGGCTGGAAAAGCAGGAGATTCGCTTGCCCCTGGGCACGGGCATCGCCGGACACGTCGCCAAGACGGGCGAGATTCTCAATATTCCTGATGCTTACGCCGATGCGCGCTTCAATCGCGAGGTCGACAAGAAAACCGGCTTCCGCACCCGCAACATCCTGTGCCTGCCCATCAAGAATAAGGGCGGAAAAATCATTGCGGCGCTGCAACTGCTCAACAAAAAGAAAGGCAGTTTCGGCGACGAGGACATCGAATTCCTGCTGACCTTGTCCGGGCATATGGCGCTGTCCCTGGAAAACGCTCAGCTCCACAAGGACCTTTTGGAGAAAGAACGCCTGGAGCGCGAGATGGCGCTGGCGCGCGGCATCCAGCGAAGCCTGCTCCCCGAGTTCACGCCGCTCGTGCAGGGTTTTGACATCGCGCTGCTCAACGAGCCCTGCTTTGAAGTAGGCGGGGATTACTACGACTTCCTCAGCCTGGGCCCCAACACATTGCTCGTTGTCATCGCGGACGTCGAAGGCAAAGGCATCAGCTCCGCGATGGTGATGTCCAACCTTCAGGCGACCCTGCGCGCGCTAGTCTTGCACCTTCACTCGCTCAACGACATCGCCGAAGCATTGAACAAGATGATCTTGACCGACACGCGAGGGGGCAAGTACCTGAGCATGTTCCTGGGTCTGCTGGATGTCCGGCGGAAGACCATTCACTACATTAACTGCGGGCACGTGCCGCCGGTGATCGTGCGGCCCGCGCAGCAGGACCCCATCATGCTCAAGGAAGGCGGGATGGTGATCGGGCTCTTTGAAAACGTTCCTTTCGAGCGCGGACACGCCAAGTTTCAACCCGGCGACATCCTGGTCCTCTGCACAGATGGCATTACTGAGTCCATGGACGCGCAGCAGGATGAGTATGGTATCGACCGACTGGTCGCCTCGGTGCGGCAAGCCGCCGCTTGCACTGCGGGCGAGATCGTCAAGACCGTCAGCACCGATGTGGCCCGCTTCTCCCGCGACGGCACACACCTGGACGACAAGGTGATGATCGCCATCAAGGTGAACTAGCCTCCAACTGCGCCGATACTTACCCACCGGATTTTCGCCGAGCGCGTGGAATCCCGTCAAAAAGAGCCAACGGCTCATGAATACAGCAGAAGTTAATCCCACAAAGGGAAGGATTACTCGCGAAGCAGGCACGCCGCGACCTACAGTAAAGCAAGAGCCACAATGAGGTATGCCTTCTGCTGCATTTTCAGGCTACCCAACTTGAAAATAGACAAGGTTAGAGGAGCTCGGGAGAAGGTCTTCTGGGGTGTGGTGGTGCATTATTGAGGAGACCAGCCTGCTCAGCGGGCCGCAACGGCTAGGGGCCGAACGTCTCTCCTGATGCTGGCCAGTTCTTCATCCTCTACCCTGTCCAGGTCATACTGAAGCTGCAAATTCATCCAAAAATTTGGCGTGGTGTTGAAGTACTGGGCGAGCCGGAGGGCCGTGTCAATCGTGATTGCACGGCGCTCGTGGAAAACCTCCGCGATGCGTGTTACCGGGACGCGAAGATCGAGGGCGAGCCTGTTCATGCTCAGGCCCAGCGGCCTCATAAACTCCTCACGCAAAATCTCGCCGGGATGTACTGGCTTCAGAACCTTACGCATATTCCCTCCATCCACCTCTCACTCTGTCGATCCGATGGTCAGTGGTAGTCGGTTATCTCGACGTTGTAAGCGTCGCCGTCGTTCCACTCGAAACACACCCGCCACTGGTCATTAATGCAAATGCTGTACTGCCCTTCCCGGTCGCCATGCAACTTTTCCAGCCGGTTGCCCGGGACGGCCGATAGATCACGGAGTTCCCTCGCCGCACTGATCATCTTAAGCTTTCGTTGTGCTGGCCTTTCCACAGCCTCAAATCGCCTGACGCGCTCTCGGTTGAACAGTCGCTCGGTCTCTGCGCAACGAAAGGACTTAATCACACGGGCAGAATATAACGCGGTGCGTTAAATGTCAAGCATTAAGTCTCCCGCGATTTGAGTGGATCAAAAGCCTAGCGGCCAAAGAACGTCAGCCACCGCCGCTTGCGCTTGGGGGCCTGGGGTTCACGAGGTTGAGGCTGGGGTGGCAGAGGAAAATCGTTAATCACCGCGTCGGGGTTGTGCTTCATGATCAATTCCGCGATCTCTTCTCCCCTCACCTCGGCCAGCTTCTTGTAACACTCCGCAAGCTGAGGGGGCCGGTGCTTCACATCGTGGGCATCCGACGCGAAGAAATGGACCAGGTTCCGGTCGAGCCAATCCTCGGCGAGGGTGCGGGGCTCGGACCCAAAATGGCCGAGAAATGACTGAGCGGTAATCTGGATCAAACAACCCCGTTCCACCCAGTGAGATACCAATTGAGGTTTGCGCTGGCACACAATGTTACGTTCGGGATGAGTGATAATGGGAATCAAGCCGGCCACTTCCACCTCATAGAAAACACGATCGAGTTGGTCTGGAATTAACTGATCCGCCAGTTCAACCAGCAGATACTTCGTGCCGTTAATCGTGAATTCGCGGGGAGACTTCGTGCACTGCTGAATATTCTCGTAAGAAAGGTGAAAATCGCAGCCCAATAGCAGTTTTGGCTTCTCGCCCACCGCCGCCTGCAACTCCGCGAGCTTGGCGCGGCTTTCCGCCGGCTGGAAGGTATACTTGTAATTCGAGTGGGGAGTGGCCACCAAGTGCGTCGTGCCGTCTTCGTCGGCCATCTTGCACATGGCCACGGAGACATCGAAAGTCTTGGCGCCGTCGTCAACCCCCCATAGGGGATGGCAGTGGATGTCAATCATTCCCAGCACTCCGCATCCCGGTGATCCATCCATCCTCCAGGACACCACGACTTTTGGCATTAAGACTAGTTACCAATAAACCTGCCCTGCCCGAAGATTCGACCTCCCGGGTCTCGCGCTCCTCGCGACACCGAACTCCAACGTGCCCTTATGATTTAGCTTAACATGTCCCGCGGAATTTTGTCGCTTTCGCCTGTTGCGTGCGATTTGGTGCCGCGCAGGGGGAATCGAAATCGGCACCAGGGTCCCTCTCAGAATTCCCATGGGATTGGAACCCATGGGCCTTTGTGCCTGCCCTTGACCGGCGTCTTGCTGGGTTAGGGTAAACTGCGCGTGAAACTACAGGATCCTGTCCGGATGAGCGTCTTGTCTGTGGCAGACAGGCTGACACTGGAAGAGCCTGAACTTGCAGAATTCTGTATTCTCCGCTCCCAAATATAGAAAACAAGAGAGCGACGCAGGGTGCCAAACCCGCCATCGCCACCGCGCATTCTCTCTGACGCATTGACAAACAAACGCTTACGGCAATAGCGAGGCAAGGTCAAATCACCAGCCTTTTGGAATCCGGCTTGCGCTCAAGAGAATCGAGCTGCATCCGGACGATCCGAGATGATTGCCGGAGCGAGCTCGGAGTTTAGACCCAAGACCCGACGCTTGGAGGGGGGAGACAGCTTCCCCCTCTTTTCTTTTTGGGCCTTCGCATTCTCACTAACACCTCCGTTTACTTCCACACCAGCCTCCAGGACTGAGAAAGGACATTGAGTCGAGCGCGTTCCTTTGGCTCCCGGAAACGCCAAATTGTTCCCCATGCGCGGGCCGGGCGGAATGGGAGCATCCTTCGGCCTTGACTTGCCAATCTGCGCTGGCTACATTGGCCTAGGTGCGAACGAAATCTCATTGCTGGCAGGTGTGACGGTACCGGATGATGAGCACCTGGATGGGAAGCTTCGTAAAGCGCAAGGTGTTGGCCGTCCAGGATTTCACCTACCTGTTGGTAAGCTCTATCCACAGGATCTTGACCCCCCCAAGGTACGTCGTTGACACGCTCATTCAGATGGACGTCATTGGATTTGGCTCCCTGCCGATTGTCCTGCTGACGGGGTTCTTTACTGGCGGCGTACTAGCGCTGCAGACCTATCGGACTCTGAGCACCTTCGGCGAAGTAGGTATTCTCGGGCAAGTGGTAGCCCTCTCGGTGGTGCGGGAACTCGGGCCGGTCCTTACCGCGCTCATGGTGGCGGGGAGGAACGCCTCCGGCATCGCTTCCGAACTCGGCTCGATGGTGGTCAGCGAGCAGGTCGACGCGATGCGTGCCCTGGGTAGTGACCCGTTGCGGAAACTCGTGGTGCCTCGGCTGGTGGCGACATTCTTGACCCTTCCCCTTCTGACCATCCTCGCCGACTTCTGTGGCATGGTCGGGGGGTTCTTGATCAGCTTCTACACGGTCCGCTTGAGCAGCGACGCATACTGGAAATCCGTTTATCACGCCTTGACCTTCCAGGATATCACCCAGGGTCTGATCAAGCCTTTCTTTTTTGCGGTGACCATTTCGCTCGTGGGATGCTATTGCGGGTTGCACACGACAGGAGGGACCGAGGGCGTAGGCCGCTCGACCACGCAAGCCATGGTAGTCTCTTCCGTGCTGATTCTGCTTCTGGATTTCTTCATTACCAAGTTCCTGATTGGAATCCGATTCTTCTGATTGCCGGGGTCCCGCGGGGTTAGAATAAGGCTTGCTGGACGCCCAGGGAGCGGCAAGGCGCGCAGTAGGGCGCGGGAAACGCCATCCTCGACTGCCCCCCACGGGTCAGCCCCTATGCTCGCAACGCCCGCCATCGAGTTTCGCAACGTCTCCCTGGTGTTCGACGAAAAGCCGGTCCTGACTCATATCTCCTTCCAACTGGAAAAGAGCGGGTCACTCATCCTCCTCGGGGTGACCGGTTCGGGTAAGTCTGTCATGCTGAAGCTCATTCTTGGTCTGCTCAGGCCCGATGAAGGCCAAATCCTCGTGGAAGGCCGGGACCTGACGCCCCTCTCCGAGGAGCAACTCCATCCCATCCGCAAACGCATGGGAATCGTGTTCCAGGAAGGCGCGTTGTTTGATTCGCTGACGGTTCGCGAGAACGTCGCCTTTCGCTTCCGGGAGGAAGGGTCTACCGACCAAGAGGCTATCGAGCGCCGGGTACGCGAAGTCCTACGCTTCGTCGAGATGGAGGAGGCCATTGAGAAGATGCCCGCGGACTTATCCGGCGGCATGCGCCGGCGAGTCTCCATTGCCCGCGCCCTGGTCAGCGACCCCGCCATCATGCTTTACGATTCTCCCACCGCAGGTCTGGACCCGGTCACCAGCAATACCATAATCGTGCAAATAGCCAAACTGCGGGACGTCCAGCACGTCACCTCTATCGTAGTAACGCACCGTTTGCAGGATTCCTTCATGCTTGCCAACTTTGTCTATTCGGAACGGGAGCAGAACCTGACTCCGGCCCCGTCCGGTAATCATGGCGGCCCGCGTGCCACCACTCGCTTCCTGGTTCTGCGCGAGGGCCAGGTTTATTTCGCCGGGAGTGAGGAGGAATTGATACATGCCCCGGACCCTTACTTGAGAAAGTTCCTCGCCTGAGTTCAGCCCCGCCGAGGGTTGAACTACAATAGTTTCTTGAACTCATCGGAGGGAGATTAACTATGCCGCAACGCCAGCGAGTTACCTGGGCTCAGCTTCGCGTGGGACTGATGGTGATCATCAGTCTGGCCATCCTCGCCATCGGGACTTTTTTCATCAGCGGTCAGGTGGGATTCTTCACCCGCCGGTACATCCTGAAGTGCTACCTTTCCTCGGCAGGGGGATTGCGTGACGGCGCGGAAGTACGCCTGGCGGGAATCGCCATCGGGAACGTGCAGCGTCTGACGGTCACTTCCTTCCCCGAGCCGGAGCGCGCCGTGGAAGTCGATATGCGCGTCTCCCGGGCCTACCAAAACCAGATCCGCGCCGACTCGGTGGCGACTATGGAGACCGTGGGATTGCTCGGAGATAGTTATGTTGAAATCAGCCGCGGCAGCCCCGACCAACCGGTGGTCCAGAACGAGGGCGCCGTCAAGAGCTCCGAGGAAGCCGACATCAAGCGCGTGGTTCAGAATGCCAACGACGTCATCTCCAATCTGCGTGTTCTCAGCGCCAAGCTCAATGACATCACGGGGCAGATCCAGTCGGGCCAGGGCTCGATCGGCAAGCTCATTTATGACCCCAGTTTCTACAACCGCCTCAATAACACCACGGCCGGGATGCAGCGCCTCATGACTCGCGTGGAGAACGGCGAGGGCACGCTCGGGAAGCTCATGTCCGATGAAGCCCTCTATGACCGCACCGTGAGCTCGATCGACCGCTTGAATCAGGTGATCAACGATATCCAGCACGGCAACGGAAGCATGGCCAAGTTCATCTCCGACCCTGCTGTCTACGACAACGTGAAGGACGTTACGGCGAAAGCCAACACCCTTATCGACAACATCAATCACGGACAGGGAACGCTGGGCAAGTTGGCGACGGATCCTCAGCTCTATAACCGCATGAACGAAACCTTCGATCGCATGAATGTCATCAGCACGCGAATCGAGCAGGGCCAGGGCACTCTGGGCAAGCTCTCGACGGACCCGACGCTTTACAATAACCTCAGCTACAGTTCGCAGTCGCTGAAGGAATTCCTGACGGAATTCCAGAAGAATCCGAAGAAATTCCTGACGCTCAGAGTGAGAATTTTCTGAGCCCGTGGCAGGCAATTCCCTATTGAGAAATCCTGGATAAGGATCTTGGCGGGAGGGTGGGCGCCAACAGCTATTTCAAGTCTTCAGGCGTGTCGCTGAGGCGGCCCAGCATTTCGTAAAGCCGGTCCAGGGCGTGGTCCACCATGCGCTCCCCGGCGCCCACTTCCACCCAGGTGGTGGCGCTGGCCGTTCCGTAGCCGCCCTGCGCCGCGGCGGCGACGGTGGGGAAATAGCCGTAGTAACCGTTCGCATAACCAAGAAAAAAGGCGTCGCGGACGGGACACCGGTCACGCCAATTGATTTGGAAATCCACAAAGGGCTCGCCCGGCATCGTCATCAAAGCGATCCGCTGGTTGATTAGAACCGTGGCCACCGGCAGGCGCATTGTCTCCTGAAGGCGGGGCGCGAAGGTCTGGAAGATCTCGGGGCTGGAGGTCAGGAATGCTCGGCGGAGTCTGCCGGCGTCCCAACGCAGATGAAACGTGAGCAGGTCTTCCCTGAAATCCAGACTGGCCTGGGGAGCCTCCGCCGTATGAATAGAACGCGCTACCCGCGCCGCTTCCTTGCCGAGTTCCCGACCCGCACAGTCGCGCTTCTCCACCGCGCCTTCCTTGACCGGAATCGTGGCGTCATAAACGTTGATATCCCCCGGAGCGCCCTGAAGGAAGAAGCAAAGCGGCGAAGGTGTGGTTCCCTTGAAAGCCTCTTCCACCGTCTCCGTCATCACGCCGGGAAAATCGGCGGAGAATCGAAGGTTGTCGGGGCCGAAGGTAACCGGGTGGCAGGCGTAATTTACCAGAATCGCCAGGGGCTTCCCGTCCGTGGTGTCCACACGAAGGACTGCAACCGTGGGATCGACCGGGGCCGTGGGCAAACGTTCCGAGTTGCGCCAGAACATGGTCACCGTTCCATCCGGATTGACCCGCCGGCGATTATAGCCAATGTAGGCGGCTCCGTATCCGACGCCCAGCCGGGCGGGCACCGCGTGCTGGCGTGCTTCCTCGATCGCGCGCGCGATCCGGTCGAGGTCCGTCGCTTCCCAGGCCGGCTCGCCACCGGGGTATTCATCCATCACCACCGGTCCGGCATGTGTATGGGTGGCCTGGACGAGTACGTCGGAGATACCCGCGGACCTCCGCACGCGGTCACGAAGGTGGGCTAGGGAGGTAGGACCGAAGGGCCGGCCCAGGTCCAGGTCCACATAGGCCAGGCGTTTGTCCCCCAATTCCAGAACCAGCACGCGTGCGAACAGTGGGTCGAGCACGCCCTGGGCCGGGGTCAGGCGGTCGAAATACCCCCACATCCGCACCCCGGTGGGGGGAGTAATATCGACCCTGGCCACGCCTGCCTTCAGCCCCTCGGCCCATAAAGGCGCAGCGCCCCATGATGCCGCCAGCACAAGGCCGAGCAAGGCTTCAAGGAAACTGCCCCTGACCCGTTGTCTTCGGTGATTGTCCATCGGGGTTTCTTCTCCGGAAACGATGTGGTGAAAGCGCTACCCCACGCGGCCTTCGGATAGTCGCGCAAGATCGAGAACGCAAAACCCATACCACCACATTCAGACAAAATCAACTTGGCATAAGCTCTGCGCGGGGCGATGCATTCGAACTTTCTCTCGAACATTTTCTTGCCAAGGGGAAAAAGACGCGATATGGTATCGCGGCATAATCGGTGACTGGAACTGATAGTAACGTAAAAGATAACCTGGGAAACGAGGCGCGCCCCCGAAAGCGTGCAAGGGTTGTTGCCCGCAAGGACGCAGCACATCGCCTGAAGCGCTGCTGCGATTCTCGGAGAGCAAAGCTAAGAACTTTGTTGTCGGAAAGGCAGCGAGCGGATGTGCGGCGGTTCGTCGTCGGGGCTCAACCGGCGAAAGGGTTCTGGCCGGCGGCTTGCTGCCGCCCATCGAGGAAATCACGTTGATGCGCCGCCAGCAACCCTGCCCGACTTTCCACGCGAGGACGGTGTGGCATGGTGTCTGAGGGAAAACGTCGCAGTGACCGCGTTATTCTCGAACTTCCCATCGTGGTCTCGGGGACGGATTGCCTGGGTGAAGCGTTCCTCGAACAGACGCGCACGTTGGTTCTGAGCCGGCACGGCGCCAAGATTCCCTTGAACCGCAAGCTTGTTCCCGACCAGGAGGTGAGCGTTCGCTGCCATGAGACGGGACGCGAGTCGGACGCGCGTGTGGTCGGCCAGATCGGCGGATCGGAGGAGGAGTTTCATTACGGCATTGAACTCCTGGATGCCACCGCGGATTTGTGGGGCATCGAATTTCCCAAACTGGAAGAGAGCGAGGCCGCCGTCGGGCGCGTCTTGCTCGAATGCATTCGCTGCCGCACACGTGCCCTGACCTACCTGAACGAGTTTGAAGCGGAGGTGCTGGAAGTGAACCGGCATCTTTCCCGCTATTGCAAGAAGTGTACAGACACGAGCCTCTGGCGGGAAACCCAGCTTTTGCCCGGGGAGAAACTGCCCGAGGAGGAAGAGAAGAAGCCGGTCGTCGAGCCGGCACCCACACCCAAGCGTACCCGTAACGACCGCAAGCACGTCCGCCTCGATCTGAAGGTCAGCGTCTGCATTCGCGCGCCTCAATATGGCGAAGAGATCGCCACCACGGTGAATGTCTCGCGAGGAGGATTCCGCTTTCGCAGCACGCGCCACTACCGCGAAGGATGGTTGATCGAAGCCGCCCTACCCTATTCGCAGACTTCGGCGAACATCTTCGCGGCGGCGCGCATCGTGTACACCGCGGAGGAGGCGGACGGGCTCAACGTTTACGGCGTCCAGTACGTTCCCAAGAACGAGAACTGGGTACGACGCTAAGCCAGGGGGATTTCAGTTTATGCCTGGCCGCCCTTTCGCTTCCTGCCTCCTGCCGTTTTCTATCCCCTGTCATTGACTCGCGGTTTGATCGAAGGCGTGGAGTGTATTACTTTCAGTAATCGCGCTGCTGGAGCCGCGGAACTGGCAGACGCAGCAGACTCAAATTTCCATCTTCTGCTATTGCATAGTTTAGCAAGTGTTGTAATGTTGGAGAAACGCCTAGAGGTTGCGACCCTTTCCTACCCCAAACATGTAGGTACCCGCTACAGTTTCCGCGACAGTGGCAGAACGTCAAATATTTCGATCTGATGCTCAGCGCAGTGACCCCTCCCCTCTCTGTATGCCCACCGCAAAGCGGCACGTCCTGAGCCAACCCGAACGTGTTGGCGGGGCATTGTGGACGAGCCTCCAGCGAACGGATGGGGCTTGCCTTTTCTCCTTGCCGGGCTTAACCTGACCCTTAACTCTACAACCAAACCAGTGTCGAGAGGATGCACGTGGAATCCGTTCCCGTCAACCATCGTCGGTCACCTCGATTACGGCAAGCGGTTCCAATTCGCTTTGTAATGGCTTCTGAAGACTACCGACTGGAGCACGAAGCCGTCACGATGGACCGGTCACTGCGCGGCGCAAGGGTTCTGACTGCTGCGCCCTTGTCCAGCGGAGAGGTGCTTGTGGCCTTTTCGCTGGAGAGATTACGCAGCGCGACCGTAGCTCGCGTGGTTTGGGTGCGTGGAGGAGAGGGCAGCTTCATGGGGGCCGCAGGGCTTGAATTCTTGGACTCCTTGCCAAGGTAGACGATGCTCTCCGTTGCGTCGCATGCCCCAAGCCAATCCTGACGTACTGGCGGGGCATCTCGCACGGTCACCGTTGCCCCCCTTTCGTCACCAGGGATAGTCCACCCTTTGTTGAAACGAAAGGTCGGTTGTGTAATACTCAAAGGAGAGACGTCCGGTCTTTGGAGGTGCGATGCATACCTCCAGATTTTCAGTTCCGCGTACAGACCCTCGAATCCGTGTTGGCTTGCCGGTGCGGTTGCGATTTGGATGGAAAGAGTCCGAGGAAACAAGAGCCTCCATCATCGATGTATCCGAACGCGGCTTGCGCGTGTGCTGCCACGCTCCGCTCCGCATGGGGATGGAAGTTAAGGCTATTTTCGAGGATTCCCCGGACGATGCGAAGCTCTACACTGTGGTTTGGGTGCGCGACTCAGAATCCCCCGAGCATGCCTTTGATATCGGTCTCGAACTGAAAGTCTAAACAACAGACGCGCGAGTTAGGGGCGGGAAATTGCGCCCAAGGTGTCTTGTTCAATCCCCTGAAACTGAATCCCCCTGCTCCGTCTGGCGTAACCAGTGGGCGCGTTGAATACGCTTGAGGATCCTCCGCTGAGTGGTCAAACGTGGTCGCAGTCGTCTTCAATAATCATCTGTTTCCCGAACCATCCAACAGGCTTCAATCGACTCAGCCGAATCAGCCAGTTACGGCCTCGGTTTTGGCAGGGGTTTTCGAACAAAGCAGGCTGTGAATCGTGGAAACTGAAACCCGAGACTACGCAGCAATGGCCCGTAAGGAAGCGCCAGCGGCCCGCGGTGAGGCGATATGGGCATAGCCCTGGTCAACCTTGGGATGGCCCACCTTGCGGCCCAACCCCAGAGACTTTGGAGCGTGCATTTGAGCGCCTGCAAGGATATAATCGACAGGCTATGAGAAGTCTCCCCGAAGCCCCAAAGATGCTGCCTGTCGCTACGGTTTTCGCTACAGTCGCGACCCAGGCGGCTGAGGCTTTGCGGTAAGTCCTGTCGATTCAATTGGCTGGAGTGGCGGAATTGGCAGACGCAGCAGACTCAAAATCTGCCGCCGGTCACCCGGCATGGGGGTTCAACTCCCCCCTCCAGCACCAAGCTTCCCCCTTTAATATCAATTAGATACAAGCCGCTTTTTCCCCGTGTTCCCTGTGCGTGCCCGTCGTCGAATCGGTTGATCCCACGTCTTACGGACATCTGCTTCAATGGGAACTGAGTGGTGAATCAGTGGTCCTCACGCCTGAGGAGTCCAGGCGCGAGACATCGCGGCCTCATCAGCCCTTCGGGAATTCCACCCCTCGCCGGGCGAAGTCGTGAACCGCAGGGATAGTTTTCAGGGTCGTCCTCCCACCGTATCAGGGCTGTTTGTTTTGCAGGGGTGTCGTCCAACGAGTGCGGACCGCGTTGAGCCCATGGTCATTTGCAGTGATTCCTTGGGAATGCCGGTGATGAAAGGATTGATCAGGGGCTTGAGGAGTGCGGGCACATCCCGCGTGAGGGAGATGGACTCGCACTCGACATAGACGCCGCCGTCTTTCCCTTCGAACCTCCAGTAGGAATACAATCGCCAAAGGAATCCCCCATCGTGACCGACGGGTTTCTCGCCTTCCCTGGGTGAGTCGGCGTCCGCAACTTCCGCGATGCGCGTGGAGTAAGAGCGGCTCCAGCAGTGGGTTGCGTCCAGGGGGAAATAGCGAACGTCATGGTCCGTGTTGAGCGTCACGGTGATTATCTTCTTCTTGCGCAATCGGTAATAAATCTTGAAATCGTTTCCGTTACGGCTGATAAGACGCGAGCGCAGGACTTCCGGCTTGTAGATGTCCTGGTGGCGATCGTAGTCCTCCACCAGTTCAAGTGTCTGCTGTAAAGTCGCGCAGGGAACGAAGACCGCGCCCATCCAGTGGTGAATAATACCGTCTGGAGCCTCCAAGACGTGGCCGCTGGCATCGCGCATCTTCAGCCTTTCCATATAGACATCGCCGCGTCGCAGCAAAGCCAGCGCCTGCGAGCGCTGCGGCCCAGAAAGCCCATCGATGTACAGGAAGCTGTTGGGACGGATGAGTTCTTTCTGGATGCGCGCCTCGGTAAACTCGACGTATTTCGCGAAGGCCTCGAGCGTTTGCGGTTTCAAGTCAGCGCTCCGGGCTTCCGTTGTTTGGAGAGCCAGGAGAGCGAGGATGAATCCCAACATGCGAGTGCCCACGTGGCGAAAGCGTGCCTCCGTCGTGATTTCTTGGGCGGATTGAACCAAATCGCCGAGGAACGGAAGGGCCACTCCCCGAAGTTGGCATCCCGATGTTCTGGCCGATGGCGAGCATGGTCCGCGCAAGCGTTTTTGTCGCATATGAGTCTACCTGGTCATCCAAGATGGCGGAGGAGTCGGAGGATAGGAGCTGGGACGGCTTTCCGACCCGGGACCGCTCCCTGTATCAGAGGGTCGTGACGGCCCGGCTCCGGAACCTCGACCGCCTCGACGACCGTAGGCGCACGTTATCAAGTAGCGCTGCGAAAAAGGCAACAACACCAAAGCGGAAACTCCCATAATCAGGATGAATCCTGCCTTGAGGAATAGCAGTAATGGCGACACAGCCCATGCTAAGTCGATGATCAAAACCAGAGGGAAAACGCGGTGAAAGAGGCAGCCCAGGTCTTCGTAATCAAAGGCCGCTGCGGCCAGCAAGTAGATTCGCATCGTGGCTGCCGAACACAGGAAGACCAGCGTGCCCGTAACGAATTGAGTCACTCCGAGATCCTGAATGAACTTCGGCAATCGATGAGCATTTTCCGGAAGGTAATGAAACGCCGCCGCGTACATCACCAGGTAGCCAATCTGAATCACGGTGAATAGGGAACAGGCGACTCGCCGTGATACTGGTGGCGGAGGACTGCTATTGCGCTGCAGCCCGGAACCCTTGATGACGTCCCGGAGCTTAGTGAGGTCGGCGAGCAATTCCTGGACGGAAGGATACCGGTCCTCGGGACGCTTGCGGAGGCACCTGCGAAGGATCCGGTCGAGCTCGGCGTAGTTTGGGCCGAGAGAATCGAGATGCGGCAGAGGGGGAACTTCCATGTTCAGGACTCGACGGCGTGCGGAATCACTGTCGCCCCCCGAGGCAAATGGATTGAAGCCTGCCGTCATTTCGTACAAAGTTAAACCAAGAGAATAAATATCCGTTCGTTCGTCCACCGGCTCAGCGCCCGCTTGTTCGGGAGACATGTAGTCGGGGGTGCCGATTACCATGGCGGTGGATTTGCCGCTCAAGTCCTCGAAGATCGTCCCTCCTCCATCCTTTTGAACCGATTGGGAGTAGACCTTCACCTTCTTCGCCAGGCCAAAGTCCAGAACCTTGATATGGCTTGACCCGTCCGGCTGAGGCGTCAACATGATGTTCTTGGGTTTGAGGTCACGGTGAATGAATCCCTTGGCGTGAGCCGCTACTAAGGCACTTCCGATTTCGATGCCAATGCTTAGGATCTGGTCAATCGAGAAGCGCCTCTGTCCAAGAAGGCTATAAAGAGTTTCCCCCTCTACAAACTCGTAAATGATGAACACCATCTCGGCGCCGTCATCATATATGTAGGTGCCCTTTACTACGCCGGGATGGTTGATGACGACAGTGGCATGGACTTCGAGGCCTACACGTTGACGAAATTGGGGGTCGCGGAGAAGCTCAGGCTTGATTCGCTTGAGCGCTACCGGACCCTTGACATTCATATCGAAGGCGCGATACACGTCGCCCATGCCTCCACCATCGATGAGGCCCTCAATCCGGTAACGACCATCCAAAACCTCACCAGGAGAGAGCACACTGCTTTTTCGGGTCTCCCTCGGGAGGCGCCTGGACCCAGGTTCGTCGTCGGCGCGGGTCTCGTCTTCATCACCCATGGTGGCCCCCAGAAACTGGATTAATTCACGGCGCGCGCCCGTCTTCCTGCTGCTGGTCCGGGCGGGGCTTCCTGGCACGCAGCGGGCAAGCCCCTGCTGCTTGGTACTACTTTCTTTCTGGCGTGTCGCCGGCCGGCCGCGGCGGTGTGAATGCGTAGAGTTGGTACTTCAGACCCCAGTACCACCACCGCATCCCCAGGGCCCGCGCTTCCCGATAGGCGGCACGACCGCTCCAGCCTTCATCAACGATGCGATAGAAGCCGATCATGGCGCCGGTCCGATCTGCCCCTCTCCGGCAATGAACGAACACAGGCCGGTTCTGGGGATTGCGGATCACCGCCAAGAAGGCCTGAATTGCCTCATCGGACACCCGCTTGCCGGGGCTGATCGGAAGGGAGACATACTTCATTCCCAACTGCTCGACGAGACCCTTCTCGTCATTTTCCCCGCGCAGATTGATGACCGTCTTGATGCCTCGCCACTTCAAGAACTGAAACCCCGCCGGGGTTGGCTGCCCGCCGCGATACAGGCCCGGCGCCACTTGCCGAAAACGCGGCACTGCCGCCCCAGCCATCTCAGGGTCTTCCCCGGTTATGCGCACCCCGAGCGCTACCAACCCGGCCAGTAGGACTAAGACCACCGCACGTTTCATGAACGCGGACCCAAACCCAGCTTGGTGACGAAGTGCTTGAAGATGCTCACCACGATTTCCATGTTATTGGACAGCAGGGTGTAAAGATCCTCCCCCGTAATGGCGAGCGCCGTCGTGGGTTCGAGAACCGTCGCGGTCGCGCCACGCGGCTCGCGCGTCAGGACGGAATAGAGTCCCACGGCTTCGCCAGGCCCCACTACTTGGCGCCCCTTTTTGCTTTCGAAGGTCAGCTCGGCGCTCCCTTCAACCAGCACATAAAAGGTATCACCGATATCGTTTTCACCGAAAATAACTGCCGCGGGAGCAAACTCCACGACCCGAGCGAGGCCCGCCAGGCGATACAGCTCATCCACCGTTGCCTGCGAGAAGATATCGACGCCCCGGATCAGATCGGCTTTGCGCAGCGTGGTGAGAGCGAGCGCGCTGTGACGTACTCCTGCGCCCGAGGGGAACAGATTCGATTCATCGCCCATGGGTGATTCCCTCCTCGATTCGGGTTAAGAGCGGCTCCAATCCGGTGACCTCCGGCCAGCGCCCTTTCCGAACCGCATCGGCAGCGCATTCGCGAAGGATCCGGTCAGGATTACTCAGGCACGCCTCAAGAATCTGTGCCGTGGTTTGTTCTGTTTTCAGCCAGCGCGCCTTGGGCTCGACGAGTGGGAGAACCACGTCCCTCAGCTTGCCCGGCAGCAGGTTGTCCAATAGTTCCGTGACCTTGGCCACGGCCAGGCGGTCGCCCTCCCGGAAGACAAGAATGGAGCCAATCGCCGCGCGCGGAGGCAACAGCAGGGCAAGCAGGCGAAAGACCCGGTCCTTCCCTCGCTCGACCTTGTCCTTGAAAAGCTGCAGCAAGAGGTCTCTGCTGCCATCTCGTGGGTACAATGCGGCGCGAGCTTGCTGGAACCACCTGGCCTTTTCACCATCTTCGCGGATACGGCAGACGATCTTGTCGGAATGAAAGCGAAGGCCGGGATCGACCAGCCGCAGTTTATCCAACGCACGGATCGAGCGGTAGCGCACCAACCCGTCGTAATCAAATAGAGCATTCAGCAGGATGTCCACGGAAGCTTGGTCGGGAACATAGGCCAAGACGAGCGGGATGCTTCGCCGGACCTCGATGTCCTCGCTGGGGTCCTGGAGCGCGTCCGCCAGGGTTCCGAGAATGCGGCGCTCGTACTCGCGCAGCGTCAAGCGCACATCCGGCGCCCATTCCGGGTCACGTAGCAGCGGAATGAGAAGGGGAACGAGCTCGCGGTGTCCGGCGCGGCCGGCGCTCAAAATCGCCTGCCTCCTCACCGCCGGATCGGGATGCTGGAGCAAACGAAGATGCAGTCCCACTGCCTCGGGGTGGGCGATCTCTCCTAACGCCGCGGCCACATCCTTCCATTGGGTCGAACCTGGTTGCAGACCACGAGCAATCTGCTCGAGTTCGTTCCTGACGGTGCCCTTGGGAAGATCGCGGTCATGTCGAATCATGGCCATCAGGGCCGACAACCGCACATGGAGGTCAGGCGACTGAAGGAACGGTGAGACCGCCGCAGACGGTCGGACCACCGACGCTCGCCTGGCGACAGCGAGGATCGCGCTGGCGCGCATGAGGGAACTGCTGTCGTTTTGGACACGATCCAGCAGTTCTTGATCGGTGAGCGTCAGAACCTCCATGGCCCTCGCCCGAACACGCTCGGAAGGGTGCCTGATGAACTCGCGCGGAATCCACTCCGGGTGACGGGCCTGAAGCGCCATCTCCATAGCTGTGAGTACAACTTCCTCATCCTTCGAAGCCAGCAGGGTTTTGACGCTGGGAAGTGAATTGTGATCGATGATCGTCCTGATGACTTCTCTACCGAGATCGCGTCCCTCCAACACGGCTTTCCAAAGTGTATGGACATACTCACTCCGGGTGCGGAGCGCGATACCGACCCATGCCGCCAACAGAACCAGATCGAGAACGCACAAGCTCACTTGACCGCCCTTCAGGGCACGCGTCACCAAGAGCACCAGCAGTGCGCCCACGCCATCCGCGACGCGCTGCATCACCATATCAATCACCGCTTTGACTTCAGACTTCGTGGATTGCGGTAAGGGGAGATAGAGCAGTTCGGTTGTGGCCCGATCGACCGAATAGCGGAGGGTATGGTCGCTGCCCTTGAGCACGGCGCCAGCCCAAAGGGCCAAGGGAAATGCCAGGAGGACCAACGTTCCTCCCGTGAGAGCCAAGGGCAGTACCAGAATCATCCATTTGACGCCGAACTTGCCCACCAACCAGGAGCCTGCTAGCACCTGGAGCAGGAAAGACAATAAGCTGAAGCAAGCGGTGAAAGATCCCATGAAGCGGGTGATGTCGTTCTTAAGGGGAAAAGCGTGCTTCACGACGTCGGCGAACTGAATCCCCACCACCAGGGTTACGATGTTGGAAAGCGCCAGCAAAACGACAATCAGTTTCAAATAGGGTGAACTTTTGATGGTCCTGAGAGCCGTCGAGAAATTGATCAGCCTCGGCTTTTTCCCGTGCGGTGCGCGAGAGTGGCTGTGGCGCGACAGGAGAATCTGCGCAAGGATTCCCGCCAGCACCAGCAGCGGGATGAGCAAGAGCATCAGGTTGTCCGTGCCCATCGACCGGGCAAGCCGCGCAGCGGCCAGCCCTCCCAAAAAGCTTCCCAGGATTGCCCCGCTCGAAATCAAAGGAAATAGACGCTTCGCCTGGCGCAGATCCAGAACCTGGTTGGCCACCGTCCAGACCTGCGTGATCACAATGATCCCGAAGATGCTCGTCCACACATAAAATATCCGGGTGACCGGCGCCCACTGCCGTCGCACGGCCCACCATTGCAGCAGGACATTCAGGATGAAGAAGAACAGGCTGGCAACGATGATTGCAGCCTGTCCGAGGCGCGCTGCGGCTCGGATGTATATCCACACCACGAAGCTGATGACGGCGGCGATGGCCAAGTACACATAAGGCAACTCATAGGCGCTGAACTTGTAGAGGAAGAGTCCATCGCGAATGACCTTGGTGATGACGTATGAGGCCATGATAAGTGTGAGGTAAGCAAAGAGCAGGAAGGCTGGCGCTTCCTCACCGCGCTCGAGGTTGAGAAAGGAGCGGAGACGATCCATGGCGACGTTTCACCGGCCTTCGTTGAATTCCCCGTGAGTCCGGCCACACATCAGGGCTCCTGGGTTTGCACTCGAATTGGACAGGCAATGCATGGCGGGCTCAATCGGCCGCGCTCAGGGAAGTTCCGGGGTGTCTCCCGGCGAGGGACGCCGAGCTATCACTGGCGGGATTCTACACTTTTATGGGGTAACTCGCAAATAAAGTATCAGCCCGTGACCTGAGGGACGAGTTGCCCAGGCCGATAAATTGTCTTGTTCGGTGTGGTGTACGGGCTGTACATTCAGCCCCACCAGATTTTCTCCGTTAATGTATTGACTTGCTATTTTAGTTCTGATAAAAGGGTAGCACTTTCGGAGTTTCCTCGCCGCCCCTCGCTATCCCGCTGACGGAGGATCTGATTGCCATGATGCCGCAGTGTCTACGGCGATTCTGGGCGAGGCTTCCGGCATCCAACCGATACGGTTTCACTAGAGCCCGGTGGCCCTGGTGGGGGATGGTATTGCTGCTTCTGGCGCTCAGCCTGCCGCAGCTTGCAGTTGCACAAGAGGATTCCAGGGCGGCGGAGATCGGGGCCGCGCGCAAGGAAAAATCCCAAAAGCTTCAACCCGAGAAGTCGTCCAAAACGGAAAGCGCTCTGCTGGCTTTCAAGGATAAGAAGATCCTGGAGCGCATCTCCTACGGCATCGGAGGCTTGCGGGTCAAGCTGGGCGGCATGGTCCAAGGGGGAGGCTTTGGAATTGGGCCGGAGTATTTTCGGCCTGACCTCGCGAAGGGGAATCTGGTGTTTCGCACCGCCGCGCAGGCCTCAATCCGCGGATATCAGCGCTACGACATGGAATTCGGCGCTCCGCATTTTGCGCGCAACAAGTTGTTCTTGAATCTCTTTGGTGTCCACCACGACTACACGGGGATCAATTATTACGGGCCAGGCGCCGATTCGAAACGCGCCTCGCGGACAGACTTCCGCATTATTGACACCTCCACCGACGGCACATTCGGGATTTTGCCTGTCAAGCACATGAAGATGGGTGTGTCGGGCGGCTATTTGCTGGTGACTTTGGGGCCGGGACAGGATACACGCTTCGCCTCCACGGATAAGGTTTTTTCACCGCAACAGGCCATCGGCATTGATACGCGCCCCGACTTTGTACGCCTAGGAACATTCGCCGAGTATGACTATCGCGACAATCCCGGCGGCCCTCGGACCGGCGGCGACTACCTCGTCCAGTTCGACCGTTATTTGGCCCGACCTCGCACCGGCAACGACTTCCGCCGGCTGAAAGTCGATCTACAACAGTACGTTCCCGTCTTCAACCGGCGCCGGGTGCTGGCCCTGCACGCTCAGTCCGTGCTGACCTATCCGGATGGCCAGAGTGTGGTTCCCTTTTACCTCCAGCCGGTTCTCGGCGGCTCGGAAGACCTGCGCGGGTTTCGCTCCTTCCGCTTCTACGACAACAATCTGATCCTGGTGAATGGCGAGTACCGGTGGGAGGTTTTCAGCGGCCTCGATATGGCCCTGTTCGCAGATAGCGGTAAGGTCTTTCATCGCCACGCGGACTTGAACTTCCGCAACATGGAAGCTGACTTCGGATTCGGCTTTCGCTTTAACGTTCGTAACAATGTCTTCATGCGCATTGATACAGCATTCAGTCACGAAGGTTTCCAGGTATGGTTCAAGTTCAACAACGTTTTTGGTGACGAGCGCATTCGCTCTTCAAGATTCCGGTAGATTCCGGAGTGGAAGGCTGCATCATGGCCACCGACGGTTTGCGAAGCGGAAAAGCATTGTGGGGAATGACACTACTCTTGCTTCTCGCGGCCCCGGAGTTGGGAGCGGTGAAGTTCCACGCCGACGATCCTCTGCAAAAAGAACCCGCGCCCATGAACGCCCCGAACATCAAACCTCGGAAGCTGAGCGATTACTATGACTTTTTCCAGAACACTTTTGCCAAGCCGGGCCATCCGAAGAAAGGGAGCAAGCGCCTTCCTGCGCAGGGCGTGAACACTCTCGGCGAAGTTCCCGACAGCCCCTGGTATACCAACCGGCATGGGAAGACGCCCATGACGATTCAGGAATTGGTCCGTGGACCCGGTGGCGAAAACCAGCCCGACACCAGCGGCCCGCTCACCGTGGTGGCGGCCAAGACCGAAGGCGTGATGCCCGGGTTTACGATGAAGGATGCCAAGGGTCGCAAATACTTTGTGAAATTCGATCCGCTCACCAACCCGGAGATGGCGACCTCGGCCGACGCCATTGGCGCGAGGTTTTTTTACGCGCTCGGCTACAATGTTCCCGAGACTTACATATTCACCTTTACGCGGGAGCAACTCGTGATCGCCCCGGATGCCACCATCAAGGACGCGCGGGGAAAGCGACGCCCGATGAATGACCGGGATGTGACGGACCTCCTCCTCCAGGTTCCGCAGAGGCGGGATGGCCGCTACCGGGCGGTAGCCAGCGTGTTCCTTCCCGGGAGTGTCGGCGAATTTCGTTACCACGGCACGCGTTCTGATGATCCCAACGATGTTGTCGCGCATGAAAACCGGCGTGACCTGCGGGGCTTGCGCGTCTTCTGCGCCTGGCTGGGTCACGACGACTCGCGTGCCATCAACACGCTGGACAGGCTTGTCCAGGAAGACGGCACTCAATTCCTCCGGCACTACCTGATCGACTTCGGCGCCATTCTGGGGA
Source organism: Terriglobia bacterium (assembly GCA_020072925.1). Lineage (GTDB taxonomy): Bacteria > Acidobacteriota > Terriglobia > UBA7540 > UBA7540 > JAIQGA01. The sequence goes on from JAIQGA010000004.1 coordinate 37,301, forward strand.
GTGATAGCAACTGGCCGAATAGCCCTCGCTCCGGCAACGTGTACTGGTTCGACTGGAAGACGTCCGCCGCGCAGTTCTTCTCGCTCGGTCTGGACGTTCCGCGCTGGGCGCGCGCCAAGTATCCGCACCTCCCCGCCGCGGGCCGCTTCGAGTCGGCAATCTTCGACCCCGAGCGCTGGGTGCCCTTCTACCCCGATCCGGCTTTTGACAATTGCCTCCCCGATGACGCCTTCTGGGCCGCCAAACAGGTCATGGCTTTCTCGGACGAGCAAATTCGAGCGATCGTAAAGACAGGCGAATACAGCGATCCGGCCGCGGAGAAATGGGTCGCCGATTGCCTCATCGCGCGGCGGGACAAGATCGGGAAAGCCTATTTCGCAAAAGTGCTCCCCCTGGACCGTTTCGCGATCCGACAAGATCGCCTGGTCTTCGAAGATCTGGCTGTGAACCACAAATTCAGCGCAGCGCGTGATTACACCGTTCAGTGGTCGCGGTTCAACAACCAGACCGGACAGAAAACTCCGTTGCCCGGAGAAACGACCCTGGCATTGCCCCGACAACTTCAGGAAGCCTCGTCGGGCGAGTATTTTGCCTCCGACATTTTTGGCGGCGAGAAGCGGAAGTCTGTTACAGTCTATCTCCGCAAGAAAGCCGGACAGGTCGAAGTGGTGGGCATCGACCGCACTTGGTGAAACACAAAAATCTTTAGCTCCAGGCCGCAGTGGGAACCACTTCATTGAAGAACCGCTCCCGTTGTTTAATCCTTGTTCAGGTGGTCGCAATGCTCCTTCTGGCCGGCCGAGGGGCACTGGCCAACGACCCGGATACTCCCCTCCAGGAGCAGCCTTCGGCCTCTGCGGAAGAATCGAAAGACCAACAGCAGGATGCGGCGGCTTCGTCAAACGCCTCATACACCGTGAGGGGGTTGCCGGGTGAAATCTTCCGAGACCAGAAATTCATCTGGCTGCGCCCTTTTCGGTTGGAGCGTGAGGACGCATCCTGGTTGGCATTGATTGCTGGTGCCACTGCCGGGATGATCGCGACCGACCGGCGTGTGGGCCAAAGCCTTACCCGATCGCCACCGGGCTCCGGCTATGCCTTCAGCAACCGTGCGGGACAACTAGGTGGCGCCTTTACGGACGTGGGGGTCGCGGGTGCCTTTTATCTTGTGGGCCACTGGCGCCAAGATGAAAACACACAACTGACGGGACTTCAGGGTTTTCAGGCGCTCGCCGAGAGTTTAGTCGTCGTCGAGGTCCTGAAGGTTGTAACCCAGCGCCCCAGGCCTGCGCAGCCCGGCGGCCGGGTGCGCATTCACGGTGCCGACGGTCAATTCTTCACGGGCGGATACTCTTTTCCTTCTGGCCACGCGGCGGGAGCCTGGGCCCTCGCGGCGGTGATCGCGGAACGACATCGCCACAGCCCGTGGGTGCCAGCGACTGCTTACAGCCTGGCGGGACTCGTGTCTGCGGCACGCGTCACCGACCGCCGACATTTTCCCTCTGACGTTTTTGTCGGCAGCGTGCTCGGATATCTCATTGGTCGCCATGTAGCACACCAGCATTCGAGCGAATCTTCCAGCAGGCTATCACACCTTCGTCTCCAGCCCTTCGCGCCACCGGGCAGAGGCTCTGCGCTCGAACTCTCCTGGCAGTTCTAATCGCGAATTGCTGGACGCATGGCGGGCAAAGACTTGGCCGGCTGTGTGGTCGGTCAGTTGCTTGGCGCAACGGCGGCGGCTGCCGTTTTGGTGGTCATCGCTAAGGCCTTTTGAGCGGTTACAGTCTCGCCAGCAGCGGCTTGGGTCAGAACAGGTGGGGCGAAGGCTACGTGGGGGGATATGCGCTCTCTGCCGCCGTGGTCTTCGAACTGGCCGCAACTCTAATTTTTGTCATTGTCATCTTAGGTTCAACACAGGGCGGAGCGCCGACGCAAATGGTGGGATTGGCGATCGGGATCACGCTGGTGGCGATCCACATCTTCGGGATCAAAATTACGGGAGTCTCGGTCAATCCTGCTCGTGGCCTGGGTTCGGCGCTTTTCGTGGGCGGCAAGGCCATCTCCCAGGTATGGAAGTTTCTGATTGTTCCGAGCATCGGTGGAATCCTGGGGCGAACAATTTTCCGCACCAAGGTCCTGGCTGTGTAGGTTCGTCCGGCTTGTGCCTCATTCAACCTCCTCTGCTCGCTCGAAGCCCGCAGCGAGTTGTGTGGCGCGAGGTTTGTCTACTGTGCGGCGAACAAATCCAGTCACCCGCTTTCGCGAGGCACGAGCCTCGCCGTTGGTCTTGGTAACCGCGCGGCCAAAGACCAACGCTAACAAAGCGGGATTGCGCGTTTCTCTTGGACTTAGTTCTGGGGCGGCTCGAAATGGAGAGCGAAGTTGTTCCCTCTCAGGCCGCGGTGAGCTGCACCGTAAAGTGGAGGCATCGGGTGGCGCTTGGTGAGCCAAAGACCGCTCCCGCAAAAAGAATTGCGACATTGCAGGATTACTAAGGATAGCGGCTGGATGTATACTTACCGGGACGCGGAAGACCAAAATGGACATTCCGGCTGATGCGTTTGAGCTCACGAACCCTCGCCGGCGATCGGTACCGTGGGCGACGAAGGCCTGTGGACGCACAGGTCCAGTGATCCCAATGGGAGAGGTTCTTATGCGAAAAGCTTTGGCCTTAACGCTGGCGCTTTGCCTGCTCAATGTTTCCGGTCTCGCCGCCGCTGCGGCGAGCCCCGCTCCGGCTCCACGACCTTTGCCGCAAGAGGATCAGGGTTACGTTCCGTACTCTCCGGAGCAACTCGACAACCTGCTCTCGTCTATCGCGCTCTATCCTGACCCGCTGCTGGCCCAGCTTCTTCTGGCGGCGACCTTTCCAGACCAGATCGACGAAGCGGCACGCTACGTGCGCGCGTACGGCTCCAACGGTATCGACGACCAACCCTGGGATGTGAGCGTGAAGGCGGTCGCGCACTACCCTTCCGTCGTTTCGATGATGGCCGACCGATTGGATTGGACCACGGCGCTCGGCCAGGCCTACGTGTACCAATCCACCGACGTGATGACTTCCGTCCAACGTCTGCGCGCCATGGCGCAGGCGCAAGGCAATCTGGTCACCACCCCCCAGCAGCGAGTGATTGTCGAAGGCGGCGTCATTCGCGTGTGGCCGGAGAATCCGCGGCTCATTTACGTTCCCGTGTACGACCCGGCGATTGTCTACGTTCGCCGGCCGCTCTTGGGCGTCGCCATCAGCTTCGGCATCGGTCTCCTGATCGGCGCATGGCTCAACCACGATTGTGACTGGGGCAGGCACCGAGTTTACTATACGGGTTGGAGTGGAGGTGGATGGGTCGGGCGCTCGCGGCCGTACGTGCAAGTAACCAACGTTTACGTCAACAACCGATACACGAACGTCGTCGTCAATCGAACCGTTGTGAACCGGCCGGTGAACTACACGGCGATCAACAATTATAATTCCGTGCACCGCGACGTGAGGTTCGACAATCACGCTCGAAATGTTCCGCCCCCTAACACGAATTATCGCCCCGTCAACCGGAATATCGATCGCAACATCAATACGCGCGATCCCAGGCTCGATCAGTACCGAGGGCACCAAAACCAGCCGCAACCTGCTCAGCAAGGCGACAGGGTGCAGTACAATCGTCCAGGGGTGGGAGAGGCAAACCGCACGGCCGCGCAACCCGCAAGGCCCGCACCTCAGGGGAACCAACGGAATCAACCTTACGTACCTGCCCGTCCGCAGGTGAATCAGCCCGCCTCCCCGGCGGCACAGCGCCAGGCGCAGCCGGCGCCTCACGCATTTGGGAGAGGCGAGGGTGGATTCCCCGCCAAAGAAGCATCCCAACGTGGGCAGGAGAGCCGAGCCAGCAAACCCAGCGCTCCCACTCGGCCCGCGCCAGGCCGTGAGAATCGCGGCAACGAGAAGCGTGTCAATGAGAATCGTGGCAACGAGAAACGCAAATGAGATCCAGAGGGCTTCATGCGATCTGCGCAGGTAAACGCCGCGAGAAGGTCCATGCAGGAGGGTAGAGTACGATGATAGCTAATCCAGAGATGAGGTCGCACCGGTGGATGCTAGGCGCGCCGGATGTCCGGAGTGGGGTGATCTGCCTGGCTGTCGCGCTGGTCTTAGCTCAACTGCTTGGCTTCGCGACTCGCCTCCGGGCGAAGAGCGGGGCGCAGGCTGCGCCTCAAGAGACTTTCGCGTCCCCCCAGGAAGCTATGTCAGCACTCGTTCGGGCCGTGGAGGGGCGAGATCAGAGTGCCCTCGCTATGATTTTTGGGCCCGATTTCAATCAGTTCCTCTCCGGTGACCCGGTCGAAGACAAGAAGGACTTAGATGATTTCGCCGCTGGCCTCCAGGAAAACGCCCAACTCCGGGAAGACAGCGACGTCAAGTACACGCTCCTGGCCGGGACGAATAATTGGCCAACACCAATTCCCATCGTGAAGCGCGGCGAGAATTGGGTGTTCGATACGAAGGCCGGGCTCGAGGAGATTCTTAACCGACGGATCGGGGAGAACGAACTCTCAGCGATCAATACCTGCCGGGCTTACGTTCTGGCCCAATGGGAGTATTACACCGGCGACGATGGCGATAACGATGGCCTCGCCGAATACGCCCAGAAATTCTTCAGCTCCCCTGGCCAGCACGATGGGCTTTATTGGGAAACCTCCGGGGACGAAAAACCAAGCCCCTTGGGCCGCCTCGTGGCAGAAGCGCGGGCCGAAGGTTACGGCCCAAAGGCCCAGGTTAGCGGGGACAGGGCAAAGACAGAGCAAACTGAACGCCAGAGTTCCGGGGGCCCGCGGCATCCCTACCACGGGTATTATTTCAAGATCTTGACGCGCCAAGGGCCCAGTGCCCCAGGCGGAAAGTTCAACTACATTATCAACGGCAACATGATCGCGGGATACGCGCTCGTTGCCTACCCGGACAAGTGGGGGAACTCCGGGGTGATGACGTTTATCGTCAACAACCAGGGCCGCGTGTACGAAAAAAACCTTGGCGAGAACACCGCGAAGATTGCCAGCTCGATGACCGACTATAATCCGGACCCCAGTTGGAAACTCGTAGAGGGACAGTAAGTATCCGCCGGCAAAACCGGTGGGTTCCCTATTGATCCACACGAACGGTTTACAGTCATGACCCAGTGGGTCGGTCGATTTCTAAGCAGTTGAGAGTGAAGTTGATCGGAATTACGTCTTCTGGGGTGCTCGGATACGCGCCATCGTAGAAGATGAACATCCTTTGGGGGTCAATCTCAACTACACCGCAGAACGGGTTTCCACGATCCCGCACGCGGAAGCCGCACCGCATCGCCAGCCGGCCGTTCAAGTTGGAGGAGGCGCTGGACCTGGCCATTCAGATCGCCGATGCGCTCGATGCGGCGCATGCCAAAGGCATCATCCATCGCGACGTCAAACCCGCAAACATTTTCGTCACGACGCGGGGCCAGGCAAAGATTTTGGACTTCGGACTGGCGAAACTCGCCCCCGCCGGGCCCCAGGCTACCGCAGGCATGGGCGCCTCGGCCTTGCCCACCGCCGGCAGCTCTGAAGATATCCCACGCGCCCAGCGCATAGTTGATTCGGCGTAAGGCGTGTGGCTGATTTCCAATTCCATTCGTGCAACCGTGCGTGTCTCCCCGGAGTATCGTGTGCAGGGCGAGAAAAGTCCCCCCAAGCGGCGCCACCAGATACCGCCTAGTGCCGTTCCAACTTTTCGCGCCTAATCCGCGTAAGCCAAGTACCATCCGATGCTGGGCAGGAGATAAGCGGAATTCATCGCCCTATTAAGTTGGAACGGCACTAGGCTTGCGGTCGTTGGATGAACTTCCCTCCCACTCGTCAACTCTGCATTGCCGCGAAGGCCGCGGCAGCC
>JAIQGA010000246.1 GCA_020072925.1 Terriglobia bacterium
CTTCAACCTCGGCGTGGGCATGGTGCGGGTTCCATCGGGGATAATGACGAGGACGCGTTTGCCCTCCACGCTTAATGAGCCCAGCCCCTCGCTGACAATCTGGGAAATTTCTCCTTCCGTCAGGTATCGGTCCGCGAATCCTTTTCCAATAACCATTGGGCTCCTCCTCCCGGGGCACGACGTTCAGTACGCTTTGCTCCGGGGCCTTACCCTGCAAGAGGGCAACGGGCTTCTCCTGGTTGCTTTGCCCGCAGCCTTTGCCAGAAGTCCTTTTCGAATGTCGTTCCAGACGCCCTCACCGCTACACACCGCTATATGCGGAGAAGCCGCCGTCAATGGGAACGACAATCCCCGTGACAAACGCCGAGGCCGGTGAAAGGAGCCAGAATACTGCGCCAAATAGATCCTCGGGCTGGCCAAAACGGCCCATGGGCGTGTGGGCAATAATCGACCGGCCACGCTCGGTCAAGTCCTCGGTCTGTTCATCGACGAGCAGAAACTTGTTCTGCCTGGTCATGAAGAAACCGGGTGCAACCGCATTCACACGAATCCGGGGCGAGTACTGCTGAGCCATGTGCACGGCCAGCCACTGAGTAAAGTTCGTGACCCCGGCCTTCGCCGCCGAATAGGCCGGAATTCGGGTCAAAGGCCGGAATGCGTTCATGGAAGAGGTGTTAAGTATTGTGCCTTCGCCCTTCTCCGCCATCATTTTGCCAAACACCTGGCAGGCCAGCATGGTGCCCAGAATGTTCAGATCGAACACCCAGCGTAGCGCCTCGAGCGGTAGGTCGAAAAACGAAAGGTCTTGGCTGGTGGTCGCCTGCGGCTTGTTCCCGCCAGCCGCGTTCACCAGACAGTCAACACCTCCAAACCTTTCCAGGATGACGCCGGCGGCCTGGCGCAGGCTCTCCAGGTCGAGGACATCGCCATATACCGCGACGGCCTGGTTGGCCCGAGGTTCCATGCGATGAACCAGGCCCTGCGCAGGGTTCAGATTGCGATCCAACATCGCCACGTTGGCGCCGCAGCCGACGAGCGCGCAGGCAATTTCCCCTCCCAGGATCCCGGTGCCGCCGGTGATGACGACGGTTCGGCCGGAAAAATCATACAAGCGCGTTAGTTCAGCCAAGTCCATTCAAGCGCTCCCTCACCTGGTATAACTCCTGCCTGCCGGTAGAAGATTATCAGAATATTTGGGCCAAGTGCTGCCATTGCGTCCTTGCGTGCTTTTTTCTGCGAGTGATAGCATGAGCACTTGACCACACATTCTGCGGGGGAAATGCGATGTCATACTACAAAGGATTCAGTCTGGAAGGCAAACGTGCGCTCGTGTGGGGAGGAACGAGCGGGTTAGGCAAGTCCATTGCATTGGGTTTAGCCGAAGCCGGCGCGGACGCCGTTCCGGTGAGTCGCCGCGCCGAGGAAGTCCGCAAAACGGCTCAGGAAATCCGCGCCCTCGGCCGGCGCACACTCGAGCTGACCGGCGACGTAACGCGCCGCGAGGATATCCAGCAAGTGATCGACAAGATACTCGCCGAGCTGGGCCGTATTGATATTCTGGTGAACTCCGCCGGAATCACCAAGCGAGTTCCTTCCCTGGATATGGCTGACGGGGACTGGAACCGAATCCTGGATGTGAACCTGAGCGGGACGTGGTACGCCTGCCAGATGGTGGGGCGAGTGATGAAGGAGCAGGGGTATGGCCGCATTATCAACATTTGTTCACTCGGCTCCTTCGTGGGCCTACACGAAGTGACCGCCTATTGTGCCAGCAAGGCGGCCGTGGCGCAGCTCACGCGCTCTCTGGGGGCAGAGTGGGCAAAATACGGGATCGCGGTCAATGCCATCGCGCCGGGATACTTTGCGACCCCACTCAGCGGGCCCATGCTCGCCGACCCGAAGAGGAAGGGAGCGGTTATGTCGCACACCCCCATGCAACGCTTCGGGAATCTTGAGGAGATCAAAGGCGCTGCTATCTATCTTGCCTCCGAGAGCGCCAGTTTTGTGACTGGGGAAATCCTCTGCGTCGATGGCGGGTTCATGGCACAGGGAATCGGCGAGGGAACGGCAGTATGAATGGCGAGAGTCCAGCCCCGCAACCCGGGCCGGTTTTTCAACAGGGACTGCCCTTTGCCCGGCACCGTCAAAGCGCTGAGGGAAGGGCAGGCGATAGCGCCCTACCGTAGGCGACTCTCGGCGTGAAGCTTTTCCTTTCCTGACTCTCGCAACGCGTCTTCTACGGCGCGGTAGAAATCTTCAGGCGGCACCAGCCCAACCTTTGCTCTCCCATTGATATAGAACGTGGGCGTATATTCCACGTTGAGCTGCTTGCCCTCTTTCAGCCCTTCCTCCACGCGGGGCATGCTGCGCTTGGAGTCCAGGCAGGGTGCGAGCTTCGCCGATTCCAATCCCACCTGTTGGCCGTATTTCAGCAAGAGGTCGCGGACCTGCGGCAGGTTATTCTGCACCGCATCGAACTCACTCTGGTGCTGGAATATCAAGGTCCGGTAGGGAAGGTAAGTCTGCGGATCGATCTCGTAAGCGCACTCATTGGCCACCGCGCCCGCGAGCGCCCACTGATGAATGGCCTCCAATGGGAATTCTTTGAAGATGACGCGGACCTTATCTTTGTACTTCGGAAGAAGGTCACTCTCCAGAAACTGGTGCATGTGGGCGCATGACGGGCACTCCAGGTCGGCGTACTCGACCACGGTGACCGGAGCGTGAGCCGGGCCCACGCTCGGTTGGTTTTCCATGGAAATGATGCGCTGAACGTCCTCCTCCGGATGTTCGCTGAACGGCAGGAGACTGCCCACCACCAGGGTCTGCCGGTCGCGGGTCAAAAAGAAGTCTTGCCCCTTGCCGGTGTTGGTGCTGACTCGGACCGTGTAGAAGTCGGGGAACTTGGATGGTCCCGGAGATCCGGCCGTCAGGGTGACGTTCTCGGGGACCTTATACTGCTGTCGAACGCTGCGGACAATCTCCGCGTTCATATCGCCTTTCAGAGTATAGAGGTTTCCGAAACCGAGGTACCGTCCATCCTTGGTGGCATACACATTCAGCACCTTGTGGTTCTGGGGTTTACCATCATCCAGGGTTAATGTGGTCTCGCAAAACTCCGGCGAAGCTGAGTCGTGCCACTCGCCGACCTGGATCTGCGTGTTATCTGCAATCCCGAAATGCGCCCGCATGAAGTGGACCACGGTCTCCGCGCCGGGCGCGCGAGTGGGCGTTCGCTCCGCGGGGTGTCCCGTTCCGGGAACTAACAGAAATGCGCCCGCGAAAAGGCTGACGGCCCCAACTGCCGCTATGGCGATAGGCTTTCGCCCTGCGAACCAATGGAAATTCATACGTTCCTTCCCGACATACGCGGTTTGAAATATCTAAGTTGCCCTATATTGTGTTGGCACTACCGCTGAACGGACAGCCCGGCCTTTTCCCAGCCCTCCAGGCCGTCCTGATAAACCTTAACATGCTCGAAGGGAAATCCATGAGTCAACAACGTGCGGCCCGAGGCGCGGCTGGCGGCGCAGATGTCGCCCGTCGAGCGTCCGCTTTCGTAGAGTACGATTGTTCGGTTCTTGGGCAATGTTCCCCAGCGTTGTTGCATGTTGTCGACAGGAATGTTCAGAGCGTCAGGAATGTGCCCGGCCGCGAACTCCTTTGGCGAGCGCACATCGACGAAAAGCGGCTTAGCGCCGCCGGCCAGAAGCTGCTGAAGGTCTTGCGTATGTATCATTGGCGGCTGGCGCTGTGCCGCCTCTGCTTCGCTGCATCCGGCGGACGAACCTTGAATGGTTTGGAAAATCGACCCGCCGCTTTGGCCAAAGGCGCTTTCGGAAGCGCCCCCGACCGGGTCCTGGGCCGTCGTGGCAGCAGTCTTGCGGATATCGGGTCTTACGGGGGACTTGCCGGTTTGCACTGCCGTGTTGACCTGGGTTCCAGTGGTCTCGGCGGTTTGCACGGGGTGAGCTGCGAGCTCCTGATCGATGAGCTGCGCGAACTCCTTGAAAGGCAGTGCGCCCGCTACCATTTTCCGGTCAACAAAGAAGAGGGGTGTGCGGTCCAAACCCAGCGCATGCGCATCGTCGACGTCGCGCTGTACGCGCGCCGCCATTGCGCCGCTGGCGAGGCACGTGTTGAAGCGGCTCATGTCCAGGCCCAGCTCGCCGGCATAACGTTTCAGCGCGTCCACGCTGAGGTCGGTCTGGTTCATGTAAAGCTTGTCCGTCATCGGCCAGAATTTGCCCTGCTCCTGCGCGCACAGAGAAGCTTCCGCCGCTTTCTCTGCCCAGGGATGAATGGCGCTGAGCGGGAATTGGCGGAAGACGAACTTGATGCGGTCGCCGTATTTCGCGCGAATTTCGCGCGCTACTTCTTCCGCCTGCCCGCAAACGGGGCATTCGAAGTCGCCGAATTCGACCACCGTGACGGGCGCTTGCGGGTCGCCCCAGACAGGGCTGTCCTGACGCACGAGGCGCTCGAGCAGCGCCTGGGGAGAAGCTGTCTGCACAGGTGGCGCCTCGCCGTGGCGCGAAAGCCAGATGAATGCCGGGATGCCCACCACCAGCGCCAGGGCGAACACCGCGAAGCGGCTCTGCACCGCTCGCCACTTCGCGGCGGGCTCGGTGGGCGCCGGTTGGCGCCAAGCATCGGGAAGAGATAAAAGGAAAATGGTCGTAATCGTCAGCGCAGAGACGACACACCACGCGCACCAGGCGTGAATGACCCGTGCTTCAAGGTAAGACAGGTAGAGGGAAAAGCAGAAGCCGCCGCTGGCGATGAGGATGACCAGATACTGGGTCGCGCGAGCCAACAGCCCAGGAAGCAATGCCTCAGCGAAAAGCAGCAGGGCGAGCGCTGCGTAGGCCGCCACGCCGAATATCGGAATGGGTGCTCCCCAAAGATGGGAATAGGCGCTGGCGCGCACCGCGTCGCAGCCGCTGCCCAGGCACACCAAGGGACGGGTGGGCGAAGTATAGACCCACAGTAGGTAAAGTGAGTCAAACAACCCCAGGAGGCTGAGTGCCAGGGATAGCGCCTTGCGCATACAATTCTATTGTACAACGTTCTGGCCGCATTCAGGCCGCCGCGACCAGACCCTCCCGGAATAGAAGCAAGCAGCCACCATTAGGTTGGCTGCCCTTTGCCAAACTGCTGCGCCATCCGCTGGAGTTATTTCACTTCGGGAGCGTGTAATCTCCCTCGATCTCGACAGTCGAACCGCCGTCGGGCTGAGTCGTTGACTTGAACGTTCCCTTACCCTTCAGACCCTTGAGCTTGCCAGTGCCACCGACAAACGTCCACTTACCTTCGGCGCTCACGGGGACGCCATCCTTGATGGTGGCTGAACCTCGGGGCCGGACGTAGGCCTTGTCCCCGTTTGTCATGGTGCAAATCCCGTAGGATTGGTAACGCGAGCTATTTCCGCTGACTTCACTGAAGCCCGCATAGACATCGTCCTTTGACTGGATACCTGCGATTTCCAGGGGTTTCGTCCAACTGCATTTGGTTTGACTGATCACGAAAACATGACCAGGGCTGTCTCCCACCTCGATCGCATGCTGTTGGTCCGGCTTGCCACACTGGAAGGTGCCGGCAATTTGGGTCTGCGCTCCGGCCATCGTGGCCAGTGCAAAGACGGCTAAAGACATCAGGATGATTCTGAGCCTCATACAACCTCCTTCGAAGGAATTCACGTCCGCCGCTTGGCGGCGTCCACCGGCTTGCTTCGCAGCAACGTTTCGTTGGGACGCCTTGCGAGACGGTATTCCTGCGTCGTGCTTGTCACTCGTGCCTTCTTCTCCTTTGGGCTCCGCAATCGAGAAAAACCGAAATGGACTCCTTGGTTGGCAGCGATTGCTAGAGCCATTCGAGCAGAATTAAATTCGTTCCTCCGGCTACCAGCGCAACCACGAGGATTGTCCACCAGCGGGTGGTGATCAATCTCCAGCCTTGCAGTCGGGAAATATCTTCACCGCGCGCGAGCCGTTCTTCTCTGTACCCCGGAAAAATAATGAGCCCCAGCCCGAGAATGAACACGGCAGGGAAGAGCATGCTGGCTTTGGGATAGAAATACCCGTGGTACAGCGCGGTGTACCAACCCCTAGCGGTGAATCCGGCTCCCAGCAGGGCCATCAAAAGCCCGCCGACCTGTTGTTTCCAGCGGGGCAAAGTTCAACCCCCTCTGCGCATGTCTACGCCTCCCGCGAGGCTCCTTGCCCGATCGACTGGCAGGGCCCTACTTCGGCAGCTCGTATTCGCCCTCCACTTCCCAAGTCGACGTACCATCAGCGGCGCCCTTCCCCTTGGAGGTTGCCTTTCCCTTCAGGCCTTTCAGCTTTCCGGTGGCGCCGACGAAGCTCCATTTCCCTTCTGCGCTCTCGAGCACCCCGTCCTTCAGGGTGGCTGAGAGCTGGAGACGGCCGTAACACTTGTCCCCGTTAGCCATGGTGATCACACCGTAGGAGTGGCCGTTCGAGCGGTTGCCGCTGATTTCGCTGAAGCCCGTATACACGTCCTCCTTGCTCTGGACGCCCGCGATTTCCAGGGGCTTGGTCCAAGTACACTTGGTTTGACTAATCCCAAAAGAATGGTTGGGGCGATCGCCCACCTGGATGGTGTAAACGGGGTCGGTCTTGCCGCACTGCAAGGTTCCCGAGATTTTGGTCTGCGCGCTAGCGACTGCGGCCAGCGCGAAAACGACGAGAAACGTGAGGATGATTTTGAGTTTCATAGATCCTCCTTGAAGATGATGCGCGCCCGTGGCGTTCCCGCGTGCGCAGGCTGAGCCCTTCGCCGTGGTTTCGTGTTACCTCTTGGTGATCTTCGTTACCGCCGTGGCTACGCACTGCCAGCGACCGGCCTTCTTGACCCAGGTATCTGTGAATCGGTACTGGCCGCTGACATCTTTGCCTTTGTACTTCTCCTTGACCGTGTTGCGGCCGAGGACCACCCCGGCATCTCCATAGACGCGGACTTTCATTTCGTCCGCCATTGCAGACGTCGTCATGTCCTCGCCAGATTTGATTTCCGCTAGAAATTGGGTCTTATTCTCGACGGTACCTTCGGGGTCCACGACGGTCCAGTCCTCCGCCATCATCCCGCTGAGTGCTGTGACATCGCGCTTGACCAAGGCGTTGTTCCAATCGTTCTCCAGCTTGATTAACTCCTGTTCCACACTCGCCCCCTTGGCGGGTGCCGCCGGCTTTGCTTGGGCAAAGAGTTGGCACGACGCAGCGAGCACGATGGCTGCTAGGAGTCCCTTCATAAAACACCTCCCTGGGTTTGAGTTCTGAATGTTGGCGGTCGGTAGCCACGGCACAAACGGTGCTGCGGCTACCTATGGTTTCCGCCCTTACTTCGCTGACGGCGAGTAGCTCAGATCGGGCCGATAGGCGATAATCTGGCTCCGGACGCTACGGACACTCTTGTCAAAGAGTTTCAGTAGGGACTCGGCCTCGTCGCGCCCGTAGGCTTTCTCCAGCATGGCCAGAAACGTCTGTTCAGGCGGCTCAAAGTCAGCCCAATTCTTGTGGGGGAAAACGAACACATAGGTCGGGTGTTCCCCACCGTTGTACAATTCGCGGACATAGTAGTACATCGGATAGTTGCTTTTCTGAATTGCCTCGTGGACTTTGCGGACCGCCAGGAGAAAATCCGACTCTCCGCCCATGTTCAGGTGATACTCCACTACCTCAGAGAGCGTAGCATCGCCTTCCATGGGGCGACTTAACTCGGGGTGGCGGATGGAATAGCTGGCGACCACCGGCTCCACATAGGGCGCTACGTTGGCGAGATAATCGGCCATGTCGGCCTCGTCGAATTTGGCATGGCCGTCGAAGTCCTTCCAGTGGTGGCCAAACGTGCCGTACCCGTACTGGCCAATGCGGTCGCCGCTGACAATCTCCCAAACAGTGACCGCCCACGTGTCTTTCTGCTGCCGATGCCAGTCGATATGGCGCTTGTTGGCTTGCTCGAACTGCTGGCGCATGCCTGCTTTCGGTTTCACAATGAACACCACCCCAACCGTTCCCGGTTTCTCCTGGGCCAGGAGAGGGAGGGCCAACAGGCACACGAATCCGAGGATGAAGAAGAATCGTGTCTTCCGCATACTTGCACCTCCACTGATGGATTCCATTCGTTCTAAGGTCCAAAGGACGTAGCGCGGACTTGTTCTCTAAGTCCGCGGCTTGTGTACCGACAACACCAAACTGCCGCAGAGTTGGTGAACAACTCTGCGCTGCCGCGCTCAATTCACAAACCTGAGCCCGGTCAGCCAGCCTGGAAGACGTACCGCAATCCGTGTGCAGTGAGCGCAAACACCACGGTGAAGTGAGTTTCCTCGGGGAAGATCAGCGTCTTCAGCTTGAGGCTCGGATAGTGGCGGCCGGCGAGCAACTCCCCCATCCGGACCGTGTGAGCTGCGGTGTCGGCCTTGGCGAAGATCGCGCTCATACCGGGATCCAGCGCCGGGCTGCGCACGTGCTCGGCTCCGCCTGCCGAGAGGAACACGATCGCATCGAGGTCGTCATGCGCGGCGGCGTAGTTCGCCTCGTACTCGAAGCAGCGCGGGTAGTCCCAACAGATCCACGGGCTGCCGATCACGTACCGCCTGAAGAAGCCGTGGTGGTTCAACAGCGCGTAGATACCGAAAAGTCCACCCATCGAGTCGCCGACGTAGGTGCGGTCGTTGGAGACGTTGTACCGTTCGGCGATCCACGGCCAGAGCTCTTCGCTCATGAACCGGAAGAACAGCGGCGCGCCACCACCTTTCACTTCACCCGCCATAAGC
>JAIQGA010000247.1 GCA_020072925.1 Terriglobia bacterium
AACCGTATAACGTTATTGAAGCCGTAGCCCTCATCGGCTTCCTCGTCTGGCTGAACATCCGCGGGATGCGCGAGTCCTCGCTGTTCAACGAGATTCTGGGCGCCATCGACATTCTCACCGAAAGCTGCATCATCATCTTCGGTTTTTGCGCGGCGTGGCGGCCCGACCTTCTGGTCAGCCAGTGGCGGGAAGCCATGCATACGGTCAGCTGGCACCAATTCGGCTACGGATTTTCCCTGGCCATCATCTCTTTCGTGGGCCTCGAATCCATCTCTCAAGCCGCGCAGGAAACGCGTCGCCCTGCCACCATCATTCCCCGCACGTCGCTTACGCTGATTTTCACCGTCTTCATCTTCGCCATCGCTTTCTCGAACCTGGCGCTGGGCGTGCTGCCCTGGAAAGAATTTGAGATTCACATGGACGATCCGGTAGCCCTTCTCGCGCACAACATTCCCATTCTGGGATTTATCGCCGGACCCTTCGCGGCCTTTCTCGGCATGACGATTCTGGCCATCTCCGCGAATTCCGGCATCATGAGCGCCTCGCGCCTGACCTTTTCGATGTCGCAACTGGGGCTGATCAGCCCCTGGTTCCGCGCCGTGGATCGCCGGTACCACACGCCGGTGCGCACGATCGTGTTTTTTTCCGCGGGGGGTGCGCTGGCCGTGATCCTCTCGGGCCTCACCCCGAAACTTCTCGACACGTTGGGCAACATGTACGCCTTCGGGGCCACGCTGGGTTACATCCTGGTCTTTATTTCGCTGATCCGCCTGCGTTTCCTCGACCCTTACACGCCGCGGCCCTACCAGGTGCCGGTGAACATCCCCTGGCGAAGGGGCGAGCGCGTGGTACGCATTCCCATCCTGGGATTTTTCGGACTGCTGGGCGTCAGCACCATCTTCTTCACGGTGATCGCCACGCATGCGATCGGCCGCGTCGCCGGGCCCGCCTGGGTCTTGCTCTGCTTCGCTTACTACTGGTATTACCGCAAGCGTCATGGCATGCCGGTCCTGCGCAGCCTGCCCCGCGAATGGGAGAAACTGCAGATGGAAGTGCTCACCTCCGCCGAGGAGTTCGACCTTCTCGAGCGGTACAAGGTCGCTCTCGCCGAACGCGACCACATCCTGCGCCGCGCTCGCAACGGCAAGACCGCCCCGGTGTGAAGATTTTGGATTTTGGATTAGGTAATCGGAAGTTTTGCGCCGCTTTAGGGAAAGTCCTTCCCTAGGCCTCCAGGATTTCTTCCTTTCCGTAATTGAGTTTCCCATCGCCGATGATGAAGCCCCTCCCACCGGCCTGCAAGTATTCCCTGTGGTCCTTGGAGATCCCATTCGCGACAAAGGCAACGGCGAAGGTATCTTCTTTGCGATTCCAGTAGCGGCCATTCACGCTGATGCCGCCACTCCCGGTGCGGTCAATTTCCGTGAAGACGAAGGATTCGGTATGGCCATCATTCCAGCCGCCACGAAAGAAAACCCCGACTCCACCGGTAAGTTCCTGTTCGCCATTGAGGCCGAAACCGTACTTGCGCGTGTAGGTGCGCGACCTGGTGATGTCCATGCCGTAGGCGGGCGTATCCAGTGTGGTGCGGAAGTTACCCATGTGCGCATGATTGAGGTACGCCATCGGGCGCAGCGCTCCCGCATGCCCCTTGAGTTTGTGGCGGCGCTCCAATTCCAGGTTGTCGGCGCGGGCCTTGTCGATGTGGAGGTCCATGGGCATGCCGTTAGCGAATTTCGGCATCAACACGCTGGCGTAACGGAGCGACCAGCAAGCCTTGTCTGCTTCCACCGCGATACCGTAGGTATAGCCGCGCGTGTCGGCGGCAAAGTCCCAGGCGCCGTTGTCCATCAGCGACCAGTTGAGGAACTGGGTTCGCGCATCGTGGCTGTAGGTGTTGTCGTCAAACAGGTCGACGAGAGAAAATTTCCCCAAGGTGAGAGTAATCCGCGACGAGCGGCACTGACAGGGAAACTGGTTCAGGTCATCCTTCAGGTTTTCTTCCCATCCGCCAAGCTGCCAACTTTGACGAATGAACAGCCGCGCCAGCGTGAGCTTCGGACGAGGGGTATCCACGCGATAAATTTCGCCGTTGGAAAAGCCAGCGAGTCCCAGGGTGGAACTCAATCCCTCCCCTGCCAGGATTTCGGGATTCACGTAGATTTCGCCCCCCTCCCACAGCTTCCGCCCGAGGTAGAACGTGGACGTGACCGAGGTGGCGACTTCGGCGTAAGGGGACAGACTGTTCGGGCCGGAGTAAAGCGCGCGGAAATGTCCATGCCCTTGAGGAATCACCGTGGCCTGGGCGTGGAAGTCCCACCGCTTCTCCAAGTCAGGCGCCGGCAGGCTGTCGTCCTGACCAAAGAGAGAGGTCGCCCCTGAGATGAACGCGAGAAGAAGTGCGAGAAAGGCGCTGCAGACACAGCGCTGGATTGGCAAGCGCGCCTCCACTCGGAGGTTCTCATCAAGAACACCGACTCGGCCACACTTCGCAAATTCGTCTGATGCCGCGAGCGGTCACAAGTTGAGCAACTCGCGCAGCTTGCGGGTCTGCGCGCGGCTGACGGGGATTTCCGTCTGCTTGCGGTCCTGCATGCGCAGTTGGTAGGAACTCTTGAACCACGGCACCACTTCTTTGATGTGGTTCACATTCACCAGGTACGAGCGGTGCACGCGCCAGAAAACCTGCGGGTCGAGGTTGGTCTGCAATTCTTCCACGGTGCGGAAATTCGACTGACCCTCGAAGTCCCGCGTCACGATGCTGATGACGCCGTCCTCGATGCTGGCGTAAATGATGTCCTCGGAATTAACCAGGAAAAGGCGCCCCGCGCTCTTCACGACCAGCTTGTTCTTTTGTGCAGAGGGCCGCGATTCCATCATCTGCACCAGGCGATCGAGCTTTTCATGAGTGGGTTCCGCGGTTTCGACCAGCCGCCGGACACGCGCGATAGCCTTCTCCAGGCGCGGCCGCGCGATGGGCTTGAGCAGGTAGTCGAGCGCGTTCACTTCGAAGGCCTGTACGGCATAGCTGTCATAGGCCGTGGCGAAAACAAAGTAGGGAAGATGCCACTTTTTCTCGAGCAGCTTCTTTACCACTCCGAGCCCGTCGAGGCCGGGCATCTGCACATCGAGGAACACCAGATGCGGATTCAACTTCCCGATCAGGTTGACCGCCTCGACCCCGTTCTTGCCCTGCCCCACGATCTCCACGTTGGGGAGGTCCTTCAGCAGGAACGCGAGCTCATCGCGCGCCGGCTGTTCGTCGTCCACGATCAAGGTCGTAATCTTCATAAATAGCAGGCTCTCCTCCGGAGGGGCAGCCCCGGTTCATCCCTGTCCTTGACAGCCGGTTATTATATCCAACGTTGGGGCGGCAGAGAACCATGGATCGTGGCGCGGAAAAGCGCCGCGGGTTGTGATAATATGGGCGGCAACTGAGCCCCCTGGAGGGACTCCGACAACGTCCGCCCGTAGGGCGGCCCGACCAGCACGAGCCAAAGTGATCCCGTGAGGCGCAACCATGCGAAGCACGACCGGGTTGGTCCTTCTTCTGGGAGCCTGCTTGGGGTTCTTTCTCGCCCCTCGCCCACTGGCCGCACAAGCCTGCAAAGATGAAGAGGGAATGGTTACTGATTACAAGAAAGACATGGGAGACCTGCTGACGACCGTCCGGAAGGAAAGCCTTTCGGATTTTGAGAGGGCGTACCACCAGAAATCCAGTGCCGCGAAGCTCACCTTTTACAGCAGCATAGTGGACTCGCTGGTGGAATGCCTGGACAAAGCGGCGCAGGATCCCGCAACTCCCAAGGAACAGTTGGACGGCCTCAAAGCCAGGCACGATAGTTTCGCCAAGCTCAAAGAGACGATTCAGCACGATCGGGCAGGCTTGAAAGCCGCGCAAGAGCCCAAAGACGCCAAGGCCCTCATCGCCAAGTTCGACTTGGATCACTGAGGCCAGCGCGCCCGCCACGCTGAATCCTCGCCCGCGGTCCTACCCGCGCCTCGACTCTGAAGTATGTTATGCTGCCTTGCCGGCGCTGGCAGGAATGTGCGGCGGCCGAGGTTGGAACAGTGCCAGGGCGCCTCAAGATCCTCAAAAGCAAAACAATCTACGCGGGCCGCATCGTTGACGTAAAGCTGGAGCGTATCGTCGAGCCTGGAGGCGTGGCTGCGGAACGGGAGGTGGTGTATCACCCCGGCTCGGTTGTGGTTGTTCCCAGGCTCGCCGATGGGCGCGTGATCCTGGTCCGGCAGTACCGCTACGCGGCGCGCCAAGAACTCTGGGAACTTGTAGCCGGCGGGCTGGAGCCGGGCGAATCGCCTCTCCAGGCCGCGTGCCGGGAGCTACAGGAAGAGGCGGGCTTTCGGGCACACCACTGCAAGCTGCTCTTGGATTTCTATCCCAGCCCGGGTGTGCTCAGTGAACGAATGTTTCTGGTAGAAGCGAGCGGCCTTGCACCTACACCCACACGCCCCGACGCCGATGAGCGCATCGAGGTTGGCACTTTCACTCTTACCCAGGTTCAGAATATGTTGCGCCAGAAGAAGTTGCATGATGGCAAGACGCTGGTGGGCCTGCTCTGGATGTTGAGAACCTTGCCTCAACCCGCTCCCTAGTGTGCGAAATGTCAGCCCCGGACCTGCAACTTCTTGCATATTCCTCCATTATTCTCTTGACAACCTGGGTCGATTCTTTATATGTCTATTGGGCAGGGAGTTGGAAAGGTGTTCTCGTCGGGAACGTGTTCATAGAAGTGAAGCCGGGAGTCGTGGTGGACTCTCGGCTTTTGCGTTTTTGGGCACACCGCTGAGCCACAGGTCCATCGCCTAGAACTTCTAAGGAGGACGCAAGTGGCACGACTTCAAGGTAAAGTGAAGTGGTTTAACAACAGCAAGGGGTACGGCTTCATCGGCCAGGACGGCGGAGCGGATGTCTTCGTTCACTACTCGGCCATCCAAGGTGAAGGCTTTAAGACCTTGCAGGAGGGCGACACGGTCGAATTCGAGATCGTGCAAGGCCAAAAAGGACCTCAAGCCGACAAGGTCGTAAAAGTCGGGTAACTCAACATCCGCTTTTCATTTCCTGGCCCAACCCTTGGGGTTGGGCCTTTTTCTTCCTGGGGCCTTCCCGAAAGGCCCCCGTCAGATTCACCATTCTTTGACAAAAGTTTAACAAGGAAAGCTTGATTTCTTCTCGAAGCAGGCGGACAATGTATGCGTCTCGGTGGCTTAGAGTGAATTCTTGTAAGCGTCTGAGGTGAGGGTCATGCGGAGAATTGTTCTCGCGTTTGCGGCTACAGGATTATTTGCGCTCGCCGGGTGGTGCCAGGACAGTGTCCTGCCCTCCCTGCTGGCGCACCGCACCCAGCTCGATGTGGATTCTCCCGCGGCACAAGCGGAGCCGCGGAGTGTGACCGTCCCTGCCGAGACTGAGCTGGCCGTCCAGGTGCTTTCCGGAATTCACACTCAGGTGAGCCACGTGGACGATCCCGTCATCGCCCAGCTTGTCCAGCCGGTTTATGTGGGCGGCCAACTCGCCCTGCCCTCCGGAAGTCTGGTGGATGGACGCATTACCCTGATTCGCCGCCCCGGTCGCCGGCATCGTCCCGCCGAGTTGGGCATGCGCTTCGATCACATTCTGTTGCCCACCGGCGAATCGAAGCCGATTGCGGCGGTGCTGACCGCGGTTGACAATCCTGCCACTCTGGATTTCCACATTGATGCGGAAGGTCACCTGATCGGCGGGCGCAAGTCTTCCTGGAAGGCGCTCTTCGGAGGCGTGGCCGGCCTGGGAGCTTTCGGCGTGGTGCGCGCGGCGATGGTGGGAGCGACTGCCGCTTCGGCAATTACCCCAATAGGGGGCGCGGCCTTGTTCGGAGCGGGGATTCTCTGGCCGCACGGCAAGGAAGTGAACCTGCCTCCCTCCACGCATGGCCGCGTGCGCTTGAATAATCCTCTTACCCTCCGCGTCGCATGGTAAGCTCATCCTGTGGCGGCGGCCCCCGATCTAGTCGGGGGTGACCGCCGTGGTTGGGTTATCAATCACTTCGGCGCTCATCGAGCGCCGCTACAGCGTCCTCATCCGATATGTTCGCAGCTTCGGACGCATGTGGTTCGTCCCCATGGCTGGGGTGGAGATTTTCTTCCGCTTATGGACCGCCTGATTTTTCACAATGACCGCGTCGTGCCTCTCGCTGAGGCACGGCTTTCGCCCGGACAGATGGGATTGCTCATGGGCTGGGGCGTCTTCACGACGCTGCGGATTTACGAGGGCTTTCCCTTCGCCTTTGACCGGCACTGGGCGCGCATGACCCATGACGCCGAACGATTGGGGGTCGAACTGCCCTACCGGCAAGCGGAAGTCTGGCAGGCTGTGGTCGATCTGGCCAAAGCCAACCGGCATCCCGAGAGCACCGCCCGCCTTTCTTTCGTGAAGAATCACGGCGGGCTCTGGGCGGACGCGCAGGGCAAGCCTCCCACGGACTTGCTGATCTTCACCCGCGAGCTGGTCAACTGGCCCGCCGCGCACCGCCTTAAGCTGTTGCCCGATGCGGTGTTTGCCGCCGGCAGACTCGCAGGCGCCAAGATGATTTCCTGGGTGCAGAATGCCGGAACGCTTGAAAAGGTGCACGACGAAGGATTTGACGATGCCCTGCTCTTGAACGAGATAGGCCACATCGCGGAGTGCACTTCCGCCAATTTCTTTCTGGTGCGCGACGGTTGCGTCTTCACGCCGCCGCTATCCTCAGGCTGCCTGCCTGGCATTACCCGAGACGTGCTGCGCGAAGTCGTTCCCAGCACCTGCTACGAATTCGTTGAGCAAAACTTGACGCCTAAAGACCTGCCTTCGGCCGAGGAAGTATTTATCTCCTCCACCACGCGCGAGGTCGCCGCCGTCGGCGAAATCTGGCCGCAATGGAAGTTCGACGCACCCGGCCCCGCCACCCGTACCCTCGAAGCGGCTTTCCAGAAATACGTCCAAACCCACCTGCAACGCGCCCTGTCGTAATTCGCGGGAGTCGCAACCTCAACGCACGGCAGCTCGCGCGCGCCCTTCCAAAAGGGCGATAAGGTGTTCGCGTTTCTGTGGAAGAGCCGGGGCGAGGCACGCCTCGCCCCGATTAGTAAACGTTCGGCTTCACTCAATCACTGCTTTCACAACTTTGTACACGTCCGTATTGTCAATCGCGTGACCCAAGGCTTCGCTGCCGGGGCCCTCGCTCCAGATGGGCTCATCCCCGCCGGTATGGTGCGCTTCGAAATCGTTTGGATCGCCCGGCAGGAGCGTAAACACCCAGCCGGCCTGGAACGGCCCCAGGCCCGCACCTGGCAACTCGCCGCCCTTGATGCCCACGCCCTTCACCGCGAAGCCGCCCGTCTCATGGTCGGGCGCGACGATCAGCAAGGTGTGCTGTTGTCTCTCCGGGCTGGCGTCAATCCAATTGCGGACCACCTGCACGCTTTGATCGAAGGCGAACATTTCGCCGTACTGGTAGGGCAGGCTCTCAGCGTGGTTTCCGGAATCGATAAGCGAACCTTCGATCATGAGAAAGAAACCCGTGGGGTGTTTTCCCAGGATAGCCAGCGCCGCGGCTGTCATCTCCGGCAACCGGGGCTGTAGCGAACCTGCCGTCCTCTGAAATTCGGGGGTTAGGTTCTTCCCTGCAAAAAGCCCCAGGAGCCGGGTGACTCCCTGGGCGACGGCATCGTCCATTGCCTGCTTGGTGGTGACGTAGGGGTAGCCCAGTCCTTGAGCCTCGGCGATGAAGTTGCCGGAGACTCCACAAACATCAGCGGCGGAAGGATTAAAGGTGCTTTGGCCTCCACCCAGCATGACATCGGGATGAGTTTCTTCAACATATTGCCGGGCGATTTCGGTCTCGCAGTTACGGTTGGCGAGATGGGAGGCAAAAGCTGCGGGTGTGGCGTGGGTAATCGTTTGGGTTGCTACGAGCCCTGTACCCCAACCGTTCGCTTTGGCTATTTCCAATAAGCTGTCATTGTGCGGGGCGAGATCCGCATGGAAGCAGACTTCGTTGTTAACGAACTTCTCACCACAAGCCCAGGTTGAGGCCGCTGCCGACGAATCGGTGATGGTGTTTATTTTCGAGTACGTCCTCTGATAACCAATGTGTTCCAAGGTCTCGAAAGAGAGCGGTTGGCCGCCGGGGCCTTCCGCACAGAAGCTGAATATCGGCGTCGTCGGGCCGTTCCCGCAGTTGCGTAGGATGCGGGCTGCCGTCACGTCCGCCAGTCCCATTCCGTCCGGCACCATGAAGATGACGTATTTGACCTCGTGATTGTTGGCCAGGAGTTTATCTGCAGAAGCAGAGAGTGTCGGCATCGCCAGCATTGCTGTAACGACAAGAAACCATACTGAGTGTTTCATATTCCCTCCTTTGTCCGCGCCGGCTTTGGATAGAACCCCGGATCGCGGAGTAACATTCTGTTGGTGCGAAGGCACCAGCGTTGACAGATTCGCCCCCCAGCTCCTTCTCGTGGAATCGTCAACTGTCTCGTGCGAAGGAACTCCCTGCTTGCGAATCCGCGTTACAAGTCAACGAGTGATCCATCTCACACTCGACTGGGTAAGAAGTTCAGTAACGCATGCGGCCACACCGTGGGCACCGCCAGACCGCGATGAAGATCAAATCGCCGTGGCGATCGCGGGCACGCGCCAGGCGCGGCTCCATGGGCTCGTTGCAGCAGAGAATGGCCCCGCTCGGAGCACACTGGGCTGCCGTCGGTGAGGTGCTCAGACCTGGCCGCGCCTGCCGTGATGCAACCGTCTTCTTGAAAATGTCCCACATCCTCGCCGTCCCCTAATCCCCGGGCACTCAACAGTTCCAGCCCTCCACCGCGCAGAACGGGTCTCCCTTTTCGATCAGCAGGTGTTGGGCTTCCAGGCGCTCTGATCAGCGCAAGCATGAGCGCCTGGGGAGTTCGCCTAAAAGCTCGAACACCCCACAATGAGTGTCGAGTAGCGGGCCGATCCCATCAGGGCGAAGGCATCCTCTGCGAACCCATAATTGTTGGTTCCATCCGAGAAAGAGCCGGACACCGCGGCCATTCGGAAAGTCCCCGTTGCCCGATAGGTCTGGTTGCATTTGGGCGTGTGGTTGGAGTCTGTCTGGCGCTCGCTGGAGGGCGGGGTAGTGGGGGTCCAGGAAAGGTTCACTATCCCGCTTAAGTGGATTTCGTTACAGGACACTTGGCCGTTTTCGTCCGGAGCTGAGCAATGGGTGCCATCCAGACTGGGTGTGGCGGCCAACTGCGCATTGTTAAGGTTTTTAGCAATTTGGAAATCCGAATCCGCCAGCGTAGTACCTCCGTAAGCATAGGACCACTCGCCGGTGCAGATGTTGTTCAGGCTGATCCCCGCATACAGGAAGGCCCCTGGAGCCGGCGGGCCGGGGGGCTGTTGTGCTTTGCCCCTGACGGCGTCCATATAGACAACGGTCTCAACGCAACCCGATTCGTCCCAGGTGTCCGTGGTGGCATAAGCCTCCAGCCCACTGCTGTGGATGATCGCCCCTGCGCGCCCCCTCAGGGGGTAAAGGAAGATCACGACAGTCAAAGCAAATAAAGTCCATAGGTTTGGCTTCACGGGTTTCTCCTTTCTTCCAGGAATGACCGGATCTTGAGATGACGGAGGTGAGGGGTACCCCGCCTGGGGAATTGTGCCGACCACGCTGCAACTCTCAAGGCGCTCACCTCCGCACGTTCGAGTCGCCGCCACCCTAAGACACGGTGGGCAGTTATTCAATGGTCTGCGGGTTCCCTGTGCGTGGATTCTTCATACCCCGGTAACCAACGAAAGCCATTGAAGATGGTTGTTTCCCCCGTGCACAGACTCGGGGGCGATTGGTGACGCGGGTTTCTGCTGACACCTGCCAGCGGAAAATTGCAGGTCGGTGGGGTCACTTCTCACAGAGGAACTGTGTGCTGGCCGCTAACCCAACGGGAACTGAAGGTAGGCAGGGGCAGAATATCCCTGGGGCGTAATGGACCTTGACATGCTCGTTACTAGGTAGTACGGTTCACACAACGTAAAGGGGTGCCGACCCCATGCTGCCCCCGCCGACCGCTTCACGCCTGGTTAGTTTCGGAAGATACGAGGTTGACCTCAAAACGGGCGAACTTCGCAAGAACGGCCTGAAAATCCGGCTCCAGGCGCAGCCTTTCCAGTTGTTGGCGATGTTGCTTGAGCGCCCGGGCGAAGTCGTCACTCGGGAAGACCTGCAGCACCGTCTTTGGCCCGGTAACACGTTTGTCGATTTCGAGGTCGGCCTCAATAAGGCGATCAAGAAACTCCGTGGGGCACTCTGCGACTCGGCCGCGGGCCCTCGCTACATCGAGACCCTCCCCAGGCGTGGCTACCGCTTCATTGCGAAAGTGGAGGAAGGAACGGCCGACAAGCCCGCCCAGCGGCACCCGGAGAGGGCGCTCTTGCCAAAGCGTTGGCGGATTATGCTGGTTGCTGGAGCTTCCGCCGGGCTCGTGGGCGTGGTCCTCGCCATCAACCTCGCCGGCCTGCGCAGCCGGGTGCTGGCGGTTGTTTCGGAACTCCACGCCGGCGCCCCGACAAAGGTCGAATCCCTCGCCGTGCTGCCGTTTGAAAACCTTTCCAGCGACCCCGAGCAAGAGTCGTTCGCCGACGCCATGACGGAGGCGCTGACGACCGAACTGGGAAAGGTTGACGCGCTGAAGGTTACTTCGCGAACCTCCGTGCTGCGCTACAAGCAGACGAAAAAGCCTTTGCCTGAGATCGCGCGCGAATTGAATGTGGGCGCGATCCTTGAAGGCACGGTCCAACGCTCAGGAAGCCGCGTGCGCATCACGGCCAATCTTCTGGAAGGCAGGACAGACAAACACCTTTGGGCCGAGGCGTACGAGCGGGAAACGCGCGACATGCTCGTGCTGGAGAGCGAGGTCGCACGAGACATCGCCGGTAAGATTCCAACTAAACTGAACCCGCAAAAGCCCCGCCGCTGACTTGATGGAGGCGCCCCTCATTTCGAGCCCGCCTCAAACCAACCTGAAACCATGCGGCCGACCTCGTGACCTATGACGCGAGCGCGGTAGCTCGAAGCCGCGCTTTATGCGAGCCTCAAAGTTGCAGCCCGTTTCTCGGACATGGCAAAAGGCCGCGGTTCAGGAGTTCCCAGGACTCTGGGCAGAGGCGACTTCGCTGAGGCGCTTCAGGTCGAGCACCATTTCCCCCTGCGCGTCCGCTTCGAAGGCGGGAACGAAGCGCGCTCCC
>JAIQGA010000248.1 GCA_020072925.1 Terriglobia bacterium
GCGCCGCCCCAGCGGCTCCAGCAGGTCGGCCAAGAATTGTTCCAAACGCTTTCGACATTTCTCGATTTCGCTCTCGGTCATGGACCGGAGCTTAGCACCTCTCCTGCGGGAGGTCAATGACTTAACGTAGTAGTACTAAGAGGGAAGTCCCGACGCCAACTGTTGAGGACCGTTAGCGCCTCGAAACCTTGTCTCCGGATTCTGGCGGACGCGACGCACGCCCTGCTCGACGGTCAGAAATTCACTACCTCCTGAAACACCCATGGCTGGAAATCTGGACATCAAAGACCCTGAAGTGACTCGGGAGAGCAGGACGCCCCCCCGCGCTACCTCGCCGCGTGTCGAGCACCCTCGTCTTGGAACCCTGATCGTCAAGGAAGTGCACGACCTCGTACTGACACTGCGGTTCACACTGGGGACGGCGCTGGTCCTGGTCTTGGCTGTTCTCGCCGCGTACATTGGCAGCCTGGACTACAACGCGCGCCTTGACAGCTACGACACCAAGCTCAAGCTGAACCAGGGCGACCTGAGTCGAGTGGCCGTGTATTCCTTCCTGCGGCCTACGGTGGTCCGACCTCCCGAACCGCTCAGCGTCATTGACCATGGACTGGAGGGACGCCTGGGCACCGACGTCAACATCGGCATGGATGAAGAGCAGACCGAAGCGCGGGGCGAAAATCGCGGTAACGAGTATCTTTCGATCTTCTCAGAAATCGATCTGACCGTGATCGCGGGCGTCATTCTGGGCCTGCTCGCGTTACTGTTTACCTTCGATGCCGTCTCGGGCGAGCGCGAGGCGGGCACCTTGAAGCTGATGATGTCATTCTCACTCTCCCGGTCGGAATTTCTGCTGGGCAAGTATCTGGGCGCGTGGCTCGCGTTGATGTTGCCTACGGCCGTGGCGTGCCTGCTTTCACTGACGGTGATGGGGACCGTGGCGCACGTGCATTTCGGCGGGCAGGAATTCCTCCGCATCGCCCTGATCTTCGCTTCCTATGCGGTCTACCTTTCCCTGATGCTTTTGATTGGCCTGCTGACCTCGAGCTTCGTCCAGCGCTCGTCTATCGCGCTCGTCTTCGCAACGTTCATCTGGTTTTTCTCGGTCGCCGTGGTTCCCAACATGGCGACCATGATCCCTGATTTCGTCGGTAAACGGGCGCAGGTCTACGACGCCACGAACCAGCAGTTGGTCCAAATCGAGAAGCAGGCGGAGAATGCCGGGAAGCAGCTCAAAGACCCGCGGAATTTCGATGAAAAGATGGAGCCGATGGCCCTCTACCACTACGCCATCAACAACAACAATGACGGGTGGGTCGGGCTCGACTGCCACTTCGGAGACGCGCAATACTATGACTCCCTCAGCAAGTACTTCGGCGAGGCGATTCCCCTGGTCATGAAGTTTGCTTCCCGGCGTGCCGACGTCTGGCGGGAATACCTGCGTTATCGGGCGCGACAGGCCACTTGGGCGCGGGAGCTTGCCTTCCTCTCGCCCACCGCCGTCATGGAAAACCTCGTCAAATTCCTGAGCGGCACCTCCGCGGCGGATTACTCCCACTTCATGGAACTCGCCGCGCAGTATCGCAACAGTTTTATCGCGAACCTGCAAAGCAAGAATGCGTTTACGTCGTGGCGGTGGTTCACCACCGACCCGGACGATGGCGATCCACCCTGGACGATTCTGGCCACCGGTAAAACTCCGGACGAGATGGTCGCCACGGGCCGAGATCCTATGGAGATCCTCAATACCTGGAGCAAAGATAAGGACTCGTGGGCCAAGTTCATCAAAATCGAGATGGACCGGGAGAAGAATTCCAGCCGCTACCTCTCGTTGCGCGACTTGCCCGCTTTCACCTATGCGCGCCTGGAGACCGCCGCGATTCTGGTGCAGGCCGCGCCGGAAATCGGTTATTTGCTTCTGCTGAATCTGATTCTGTTTCTCGTGGCGTACGTGCGGTTCGTTCGATATGACGTGAGGTGAAAAGAAGCTGTCAGCCATCAGCGATCAGCGTTCAGCGAGAAAGTGAATGGTCGATTCTTGCTGATAGCTGAGAGCTGACGGCTGACCGCCGGGGTTTGACGACAGCGCGAAATATGTTCCTCGTTTTCCAACGCGAATTGCTCGAGCAACTGACCAGCTTCAAGTTTGCCGCCGGACTGCTGCTGGTGGTCGTCCTGTTCGGGGTGAACGGGGCGGTGTTCTCGCTGCGCTATCAGAATGACGTCACGGAATATCGGCAGTTCGAGCGGCGTTGGGAAGACCAACTGGCGCAGCACAAGACCCTTGATAACCTTCCGGAACAGAACTTCGACGCGCTGAAGGCCCCTCTCAAGACTGCGTTCCTGGCCTCAGGAGGGCAAGACCGGCTCCCCAACGACTACCAGTTCATCATCCGCATCTGGGGGCCGCCGGACGGGGCGCACCGCGTCTTCAGCCAGAACGCCTTCATCGAGACTTTCGGGGCGCTGGACTGGTCGTTTCTCGTCGGGACGGCTTTCTCTCTGCTCGCCCTGGTCTTCGTTTACGATTCCATCAGCGGCGAGAAGTCGCGCGGCACGCTGAAGCTGGTGCAGACCTATAACGTCTCGCGCAACGCCCTGCTGTTTGGAAAACTGCTGGCCAACCTCGCTGCACTGCTGGCGATGCTCCTGGTGGGGATGCTGGTTTCGCTCCTACTATTGATGTTGATCGGCCAAGTCGGCCTGGGCGCCGCAGCACTGGCGCGCCTCGGGCTCTTCGTGGTTTTGTCGGCGGTTTACCTTACGCTGTTTGTATGCCTCGGTCTGTTCCTTTCCGCCGTGACGCACCGGCCCGCTACGACGATGGTGCTCGCGGCTTTCCTCTGGGTCATCTCCATCGTCGTCCTGCCCGGCGTGGGGACGCTCATCATCCAACAGGTGCGCAGAATCCCGACGCAGAACGAGATCGAACAGAAGTCCTCAAAGGTTTGGGACGTGATCAACGAGGAGTTCCACGGCAACTCCTCCAACTGGCGTGGGCGTGAGGGAGGCAAGGCGGATAACTATGCCTGGGAACGAATCTCCATCGTCGCCCAGAACAAGCGCCGACACATGCAGGAAGAGATTTGGCTGGATTTCCTCCGGCGGAAGTTCGACCAGGCGCGGCTGGTGCGCACCATCGCCTCCATTTCGCCGACCGGGCTCTTCGAGTACGGCGCCGAGTCGGTGAACGGGACCAGCGTGCTGCGCGACGAGGCGCTGGTGGCGGAGGCGTACGCATACCGCGACGTGCTCGAGCAGTGGTTCCGCCAGCGGGACCTTGCCGACTCTGAGAGCGTGCACCTGTTTTATCAGCCCGGCTACCTGTCGCAGAAGCCGCTGGAGGTTGCGAGCATCCCACGGTTTGAGTTCCGCGAGCCGACAGTGGGCGCGGGGTTGCGCGATGCCCTGTGGCGGATTGTCACCTTGGCTGGAGAGACGCTGGTCATGCTCTTTGCCGCGGTGGTGGCGTTACAGCGGTATGACGTTCGGTAGATGCATCCGCGTCATGCCGACACAATACCCCAACCGTTCCCGCCCAGCTTGCCTCCGCAGGGACACAGTGTCGCTTATAACTCCACCGTCACTTAGCAGTTGGGTCGCGACGAACTTTCGGTTAAGATGCTGCGTAACTTCGAGCAGGGAGGCAGCGTCCTGGCCCTGCTGGCACCTTTTTGCGAAGACTCGGGCGGTAACGATTCGGCCTGCCCGCAGCCATCGAAGAGGCCACCTTGCGCGCTTTTCTTAGCTCACTGATTTTCGCACTGTTGTTCATCTCTCCGTCGCTGGCGCAGCTCCCCGCGCCGCAGGCGGGTGTGGTTGGCCCCTCGGCGAACACGGAAGCCCAGCGCCTCTTGGAGCTAAAGCGGCTCGATCTGGCGCTGAAGGAAGCCAAGGCCACACGCGACCGCAAGAAGATGGCTTTCGACGAAAAGCTCATTCCGGAGGCCGATTTCCTTACGGCGGACATCGGCTATCGTCAGGCTCAGGTCGACTTTCAACAGGCTTTCCTTCGCCTCTTCGCCGAGGCCCCCCGCCTGGACGTGATTTCCGCGATCAAATACCAGAAGCCCGACGGCACCAAATACGTGCGAGTGACCGTGAAGAACAACTCCGGTGTAGTGCTGGACTACAAGCTTTTCGGCATCTCGGCGTCCGACGTGCAATTGCCCGACCAGATGAAGATGCGGGAGCTGACGGACATTCGCGTCTCCCTGAAGGAAGCGGCCGCGCAGGCCAATCCCACAGCCACGCCTACGCAGGGCGCGGGGATCATCCCCGGTGCGGTGATTTCCGATCCCTATTCCATGTCCGTCCCTCGCCTGAAAGTCGGCGCGGAGAAGACGCTGAATTTCGGCCTGCTGAAGGACGTCGACGCGCTGGTGGTGGGCCTGTATTACAACGGGCGCGAGGACGACCGGCAGGTTTATCTCGAAAAGGACCCCTCGGCAAACATCGTGAGCATGAGCGCCGAGGAAGTTTCGCTCGAAGCCGACCTGGGCGGGCAGGCTTCCTACGACATACACCTCGAGCAATTCACGAAGTCGGCCAATCCCTTCGCGCTCGTCACGGTGAATCTTCCGCAGCAGATTGCGCACGATTTCCTCGAGCCGACCTCCGGCTCGCGGCTCTATCAGGTGCGCTTTCCGGAGGGCGTGACCAGCCAGAAACTCCAGATTCGGCTCTACCTGCCCGACAAAGTGGATGAGCGCATCAAGCTCGACCAGCCCCTTACCTTCTGGGCTCTGGTGATGGACGCCGCTCAAGCGCAGCAAATCGATCTCACCAAGTCTTTTGCCGACGCTCAAGTGGAGGCGCTCAAGTGCGGCAAGGTGCGGCTGCAGCTCATCCCGCGCGGGGTGGGGAAGATCGAGGTTTCCGCGCCCAGCCTCTACCAGGAAATCCGCATCGGCGAAACGGTGGACTTGAACCTGACGGTGAAGAATACCGGGACGCGTGTGGTGCACAATACCCACATTTCCACGGAGAATCCCCTCAACTGGCGCACGGTTATCACTCCCGATACCGTGGCGAAACTCGATCCCAACGAGGACCAGGTAGTGAAGTTGAAAGTCCTGCCGCCTTCTGACGTGGGCGTGGGCGACTACGAAGTCAAGATCAAGACCGACGCCATCTCTAATAACCGCAAGGTGCCGACCCAGGACCAGTCCGACCGGGTGCATGTCATGGCCCCACCCAACATCAAGGCCACCGCCGCGCTCATCGGCTTGCTCCTCGCCCTGGTGGGTGGAATCGTGGTGTTTGGAATCAAGTTGACGAGGAGATAACAGGAGTCGGGAGTCAGAAGACAGGAGTCAGGAGTCTGAAGAAGAACGTCCGTCGTCCGTGGTTCGTTGCCCGTTGTTCTTCGCAGTGAAGGGGAGGTACCCGGATTGGGGGGAGAGTTTGAAACCACGGGCAACTGACAACTGACTACGGACAACGGACGGTTTTTTGTCCTGCCTTCTCGACGAAACCAACAGCCCCGAACCTGCGTATTTGTAATCAAGGAGATCCCTCATGCCCGAGCCAATGATTCAGGCCATCAAGTTGACCAAGCGTTACGAGGACGGGTTACTGGCCCTCGACCACGTAAGCTACGACATCTTCCCCGGCGAGGTATTCTGCCTGCTGGGCGCGAATGGTGCCGGGAAGACCACCGCCATCAACCTCTTTCTGGATTTCATTCCTCCCACCGAGGGCGAAGCGCGCATCAACGGTATCAACTGCCATCAGAACCCGCTCGATGCCAAGCGTTACGTGGCGTACGTTTCCGAAAATGTCATGCTCTACGGAAATTTTACGGCGCGCCAGAACCTCGATTTCTTTGCCAAGCTGGGCGGCAAAGCCACCCTCACGAAAAAGGACTATTACCGGGTGATGGGCGAAGTGGGCCTGGAGGAAAAAGCCTTCGAGCAGCGCGTGAAGGAATTCTCCAAGGGCATGCGGCAGAAGCTCGGCATCGCCATCGCCATGGTCAAGGATGCACCCGCCATTCTGCTCGACGAGCCCACTTCCGGGCTCGACCCGAAGGCCGGCGCGGAGTTTTTGGAATTGCTCAAGCGCCTGAAGAAACAGGGCAAGGCCATCCTCATGTCCACGCACGATATCTTCCGTTCCAAGGAGATCGCCGATCGCGTGGGCATCATGAAAGAAGGCAAACTCGTGATGCAGCGCACGCGTGAAGAACTGGCGCACGAGGATCTCCAGAAACTCTATCTCGATTACATGGAAGCGGGCGTTACCGCACCCGTGTAGGGACACGGCATGGCGTGCCCCTACGGCCTGACCGCGCCGTTGTAGGGGCGATTCGCGAATCACCCTTGCATACCGGGACGCGTGCTTTGCCGCAATGCCGTCACCTTCTGCCAAATCCGTTTCCGGTCCCACCGGCCTCATCGGAATCATTGCGCGCAAGGAAATCCTCGATCACCTGCTCAGCCTGAAATTCCACGTCTGCGTCGCCGCCATGGCGGTGCTGCTGGGGCTTTCGGCCTTTGTGATGTATCGCGACTACCAGTCGCGGATGGAGACCTACAGCTCGATGCGGGAGCGCGCCAAGCTGCGCGCCGGCGAGAGCGGTCTGATGGCCGTCGTCGAGCCGCGCCGCCTCTCGGTGTTCGCCAAGGGGCTGGACGAAAACCTTGATCGCGGCTACACGGTCAGGGCGTACGACGGCATTCAACCTCACGAGTGGCAGACTCCGGTGGCGCGCATCTTCTCGCTCTTTGCGCCGCCCGATCTCCTCTACATAGTAAAGGCGCTGCTGTCGTTGATCGCCCTGCTCTTCGCCTACGACGCGGTGAGCGGCGAGAAGGAGAGCGGAACACTGAAGATGGTCCTGAGCGGATCGCTCTCGCGCGGCGAGTTTGCCGCCGGGAAACTATTGGGCGGCTTGGCGGCGGTCCTGTTGCCATTCTTCGCGCTGTGGGTGGCTATGCTGATCGCGCTCGCCACGCGCCCACTCCTGGCCTTCACCGCGGCCGACTTCGCCCGGCTGGGACTGATGTTTCTTGCGACGGTGCTCTACATTTCCGCCTTCTTTTCGCTGGGGGTTCTGGTTTCCGCGTGGTCGCGCACTTCCGCGGCGGCGCTCGTGATCCTGCTGTTTTTCTGGGCCGCCATCGTGTTCGCCGTCCCCAGCGTGGGCAACCTCATCGCCGAGCGGGTTTCTCCTCCACCCTCGGCAGAGACGCAGGAGTTGTTGCGCCGGCAAGCGTTCGTAAAGAATCGTTTTATTGCTATTCAATCCCAGAGCCGCGACCGCCAGGGAAGCTTTGAGGCTTTTAACAGCGACTACGACCGTCTGGTGGAAGACTATCGCGTCCGACTGGACGCGACTATCGCAACGAGCAAAAACCTTTGCCGCTTGTCTCCTGCCGCGACGCTGACGTATTTCTTCACCGACCTCGCGGGTACCGGGCTCAGCGAGCAGCGGCGATTGGGGCTGGCGCTGATGAAATTCAAATCCCACAACATGTGGGCGCTCACACACCAGACCGTTCGCGATGCGCCAGCATATTCGGCTTTTGAATTCCCGCCAATGCGCCTGCCGGAAGTGTTTCAGCGCGGGGCGCTCACGGACCTGGTGATTCTTGCGGTCACCTGCGCGGCATTGTTCATGGGAGCGGTGTTCACATTTCTTAAGGTGGACCCGCGATAGGGTTCTGTAGCGGCGATGTCCTCATCGCCGCTTGCCGACACACAAGAGCGGCGGTGCGGACACCGCCGCTACAAAATGCGGCATTCGCCCGCTCAGATATGTTCACCCAACTCGTTCTGAAGGAACTTCGCGATTACCTGCTCTCGCTGCGTTTTCAGATTGGCCTGCTACTGGCGCTGGTGGTGGTCTCCGTTTCGGCTTTCGTGCTTTCGGCAGAGTATCGGCGGGAGAATCACGAGTATTGGCAGCGGCTCCAGCAGAACGAAGATTTCCTCAGCAAGTATTCCCACCTGAACCGGGACGGGAACGTTCTGGAGCCGGCCCGGCCACCCTCATCACTCGTCCTTGTCGAGGGACTGCCGGATCCGGCCAACGCTCAGACGCTCGATTCCAATCCGATGCCGGACCTTTTCCGCCCCGCCGACCTCACCACGGCCGTCGGATTCATTTTCAGTCTGCTGGGAATAGTGCTGGGATTCGACGCGGCCAACGGCGAGAAGGAGCGCGGCACGCTCCGCCTGATGCTCTCGAATCACCTGCGGCGGTTCGACGTGATCGCAGCGAAGTGGGCGGGCGGCATGCTGGTGCTGATGGTAGCGCTGGCGGCGGCGTGGCTGGCGGCCACGGTGATCGTGCGCATCGAGTCGAGCGCGCACTGGGACGCTGCCGATTTCGGCTCCCTCCTGGCGCTTTGGGGCTTTGCGCTGCTTTACAGCGCGGTGTTCTTCACGCTGGCGCTGGCGTTCTCAACGCTTTCCGCCCGCAGTTCGGTGTCTGTGCTCGCAAGCTTGTTCACCTGGGTCCTGCTGGTCTTCGTTCTACCTAATATCAGCCCCTATGTCGCGGCGCAGGTGGTTCGCGTGCCTTCGCTGGCCGCCATTCAGCGCGACATCCAATACATCACCAGCGAGGAGCGGGATAACCTGGGACGTGAGGGAACCGCGAAGGTCTACGAGCAGCTAGTAGTACTAGGTTAAATTTCTCAAGAGCTGTCCAATTTCGGAAATCGCATGTGGCACCACGGGCAAAAGCCGCCGAGCCTAATCAGGATTCGCTGCAGCCTCCTCCGCACTTGGGGCAAGGTCGCACCAGAAGTTT
>JAIQGA010000005.1 GCA_020072925.1 Terriglobia bacterium
CAGGTGCCCGAGCCCACGCCGCTCCAGACGCGGGCGCACGAACTGATCCGGACGTTCCCAGTAACAGGAAACTGATTTTGCCGCTATCTCTCAGCGAGTCAGTAGAATTCCGTCCAAATGCCGTGGAACTTCGGGCTAGCAGCTATGAAAGAATAGGGGCGGGAGGGCGGCAGCTATCTTATTGATTTTACAGTTGGCCAAAATCTTGGCGAACCACATCTGACAGTTAGAGGCGTCCTTCGAGGACGAAGGTTAAATCAATCATGCTCCCGCGAGTTTAACTGCATTTACTAAACTACTATGAATAAGTCAGATTGAACTTGACAAGGAAAGTTAAGTGCTCTATCTTAGTTGAGAAGATGAGCCCATCAACTCTCATCTTCCGGGCTGCCTGAATCAAATCAGGCAATCTGCAGTCGGACCTCCCCGACGAGATCCATATAGGTGCCCATGTGGGCTCGAAGTGTTTACTTACCCCTGTCATGCGCGGTCGAGAGCGTTTCGAATCTGCGGCGAACCCCGGCCCCGGCGGCGGTATAGCGCGGCTATCATCGAAGTTGCAACGACGAGTCTGCGCCCTCGGTGATGAAGGAAGGCAGTGGGCGTAGGATTTGATATAAACTAGTGGTCGTCTTGAAGGAGGTTTTCATGCAGGCACTCCCGCAAGGCCAGTTCGTAAAGCACTTTCAGTATGGCGTCGGTGTGGTCACTCAATCGAATGCCGAACGCACCTCCATCGACTTTCACCTCCATGGGCCCAAGAAATTCGCCACCCGGCTGATGACTGTCGAACTCACCGACGAAGCCCCTCCGCCCAAACCTCGGCCCGCCCGTCGCAGAAAAGTGTCAACCCAGATTCCCCCGGTCACGATCTCGGTGATTGGCAAGTAAGTGAGGTGGAACGACACCCTGCTGAGATAAGAGGGGGCACTAGACCCCGGGGATCAAATCTGTGGCGCCAATCCGGACGGTCCGGCCGGGCTTATTTTCGAGGCTTCGTTGTCGGCAGGGCTTGAGCCTTCGGCTTGAAGTTCTTTCTGCTGACGGCTGGCGAGTTTTCTCTGTGCGCGGCGTTCGGCCTTCTCGCGCTGCTTTTCCAGTCTTTTCATTTCCTTCTGGCGTTTCAGGTATGTAGTGGCCATGCGATCTCCTGGGAATCCGAATGCACGCTGACAATATCCCCAACGCATCGCCTGGGACTACCAGCGTGGTTCGCGCGGCTTGCGTGCGGCTTCGCGGTAGTCCTCATTTGAGAATCCACCTGGTCGTCGCCCTCCACCGCTACTGTTGTGCGCTGGGGCCCGCTCCGTCCTGGGGCGCGCTTCGTTCACCTTAAGATTGCGGCCGCCAAACGCTTTTCCATCCAGGCCAGCAATCGCCTTGGCCGCCTCTTCATCGTTGGGCATTTCGACAAAAGCAAACCCGCGGGCTCGCCCAGTCTCCCGATCCGTTGCAACGCGGACCTTTGTAACCTGCCCGACCCCCTTGAACAGCGCGGTCAAATCGCTTTCCGTCGTTTGGAAGCTTAGGTTACCAACAAAGAGGTTTTTCATTTTTACCTTGACTGAAATACAGCGCCGGAGACGCCCAGTTATGACGCCGATGCGGCCTCCAGGCTGTGTTGACAAGAGTTTTGCATGAAGAGCCGGAAATGGCCCGACCGCAACGGATGGCGAAGTTTTCGCAGAACCTTCGCCTCGATCTGGCGGATACGTTCGCGAGTTACGGCAAAGACCTGGCCGACTTCTTCAAGAGTGCGCTCGGTGCCATCGTCCAGGCCAAACCGCATCCGGATAACGGCTTCCTCGCGGGCCGTGAGCGTCTTCAGCATGACAGCCATTCGCTCCTTCAGGTTGAGGTTGATGGCCGCGTCCGAGGGCGAAACCACCGCCTTGTCCTCGAGCAAGTCGCCCAGGCCCGTTTCTCCATCCTTCCCAACGGGCGCCTCCAAGGACAGCGGCTGCTGAGAAACCCTCTTGATGCTCCGCACTTTGGCGACGGAGATCTCCAGGCGCCGGGCAATCTCTTCGCAGGTAGGTTCGCGGCCCAGTTCCTGTACGAGTTGTTGGCTGGTGCGATTCTGTTTCATGATCACCGCGTACATGTGCACGGGCACCCGAATCGTGCGCGCCTTATCGGCGACCGCACGCGAGACCGCCTGACGAATCCACCATGTGGCATAAGTGGAGAACTTGTAGCCGCGCCGCCAGTCGAATTTGTCAGCCCCCCTCATCAGGCCAATATTCCCCTCCTGGATCAAGTCCAGAAACTCCAGGCCCCGGTTTGCGTACTTCTTGGCAATGGACACAACCAGGCGAAGGTTTGCCTCGGTCAACTCCTTCTTCGCTTGTTGGACTTCGGCCTCGCCGCGCACGATCAGAGCGAGCGACCGTTTCAAGGCGGTGAGCCCGACCTCGCTAGATTTCGCGATCTCCCGGAGCTGAGCCCGGCCGGAACGGATTCCCTTGCGGATTGCGACGGCGTTTCCACGCGCGGTGGCCAGCCTCTCCAGGCGGCCAGACTCACGCTCCAACGCATGGACTCGCTCGACCGTATACCGCACCTTTTCTACCAAGCGCTGCTCTTGGAGCGGGTGGAACCTCATCGATCGAGCCTGCAACGAAATCTTGACCCACGTCCGCGACAATCGGTGACGGGCCCTCCGGCGAGCGCGCTGGCTTGATCTGGGCAGGCGGTAGAGTCGTGCCGCCTGCTTAAGCCCCACTCTGTAAAGCTTCTCAATTCTGTCAATAATCGCCAACGTGTGGCGGGTCCTCTGCTCGATCTTATCTGCGTTTAACTCTTCCTCATCGAACTGGGCGACATGTCTTATGGAACACGTACCGTTCCGCAGATCCCTTCCCATTCCGATAAGCTCTTTAAGTACGAGTGGGGAACGAGAGATCGTCTTGAGCACCAGCGCGCGGCCGCGCTCCATGCGCTTGGCGATCGCCACCTCCTCTTCTCGCTTCAACAGTGGTACGCTGCCCATCTCGCGGAGGTAGAGCCGGACTGGATCGCTGCTCCCGTCCAGAAGGTCCGCGGTCTGCACGAC
The DNA here is from genome assembly GCA_020072925.1 of Terriglobia bacterium. Lineage (GTDB taxonomy): Bacteria > Acidobacteriota > Terriglobia > UBA7540 > UBA7540 > JAIQGA01. Next base: position 3,056 of record JAIQGA010000005.1, read on the forward strand.
CTCGGCCTCTGCGACGTGGATCGAGTCCTCTCGCGTCGCAATTTCCACTCGTTCAGCGCCGCCCGGCGCACTGCGCTGCCTCTTCGTTTCAGAAGCGTCCGCACAGACCTGGACGTTATCGCGCTCCAGGGTGGATAAGAGGCTTTCGAGTTCTTCCGAGGATTGAATTTCGCCCGGCAGGATTTCGTTTACCTCGTCAAAGAGGACATAACCCCGCTCCTTGCCCAAGTTAATGAGGCTACGGACTCGGTCATCTTGTTCCTGAAGCACAAGCGACAAAAGTTCCTCCCCTGAACGGGCAGCCCGAATCCGCTGTCCGTTCCGTGAGATGCTACCATTACCGAGAAGAGTCTGCGGACGCCTCTATCAGAGATGATCCACGAGGCCAATCATGGGAACCCGACCATCGTTGGCGCGGGGGGTGACCGTGCTATTGGTGGTCTCAACCCTGAGGGTTCAAATGCTCGCCTGCCGCCCGGTACCTATTGCCCTAGAACGATCCTCCTCTATTCTACATTAGCCACCCGCATCTCGGGCCAATATTCTTTTGCAGTGAGCTGAAAGACCCGCGGTCAGCAGGCGGTAGCGGCGACTTTACTTCACCATGAGCTCAATGACTTCAACGCGCGCCCGACACCATAGAAACACCGCTAAACCTTCTTCGCAGCCCACTACGGTGCGAGCGGAGTCTTGGAACGGCCGGCCTGTTCTGGAACGGCTGGGGACTCCGGCGCGCCGCGTCCTTCCAAAACCAGGCCTCGAAAATGCAATGGGTCTCGAAGATTCTGCAATTCACGATAGTAGAAGAGCGCAGTGGGGTGTCTCCTCTTAAATCTCAGACCCTTCAAAAACTCGATTTCCTCATCGGTAGCTCCACCACTCAGGGAAGCATCTTGAAGGAACTCTTTCAGCCCCGGCTCCTCCTTGCAAGCAGTCTCGGGTTGTTCAACGAACGCAAATTTCTTGAGGCGCCTCGGGACCATCCTTTGGTTCAGGACAATTTCAAGGCTAAAAGTCGCCAGATCAATGTCCCAAGATTCAATCAGGGGATCCAGGAAAGAAGTGCAATTCTCCGCCGACACATTGAAGACGTCGGTATCCAGGAATTCGAGAATCGCCACCCGCAACTCTTCGAAGCTTCGGCCGTTGACCTTGCCGACTAAGCGGAGCCAGTTCTCACTTTCTAGTTCTTGTTTCGCAACTCCCTTGACCACATCCAGAATCTTCTGAGTAACAAGGAGTTCAAGTTCACCAAAAGGCTGCCTTTCGAAGATTGCTCTGACCTGTTTCTGTTTGTCCGGTCTGCATTTGCCTAGGACGAGTTCTCGAACTTCTTTGAACAAAGGGGCTGGGGGGTCTGCCAGTTTCCGCTTCAACTCTTGCTGCCGCAGCAATTCAACCAGCTTGAGGAGTTCTCCTCGCCGGAACTTCAGGAATTCTTCGATCTTGCCGTAGATATCTGTCCGCTCAGGGGCGGGGGGCGCTTTCTTTCTGGTTAGCAACTGCGAGATGTATGACTCCGTAACTTGGGCAGCAACAGCAAGTTGCCTCTGCTCATAGCCCAGTTGTTCGAGTCGCTGTCTTATGATGGATGGCAGGTCCATGGATATCGCTCTCTAGTTAACTCCCTGCAGTTCATCCCACGGCTGTTTCATAGCATCCCATATTGTTCTTGACAAGTAAAGTGAATTCACTTATTCTAGTTAATGGGAAGAGCCTGTCTCAGCTGGCCGCCTTTGCCTCCTGAACTAAGCTTGGTTATCCTGCGTTGGCTTCGAATAAGCAAGCATTGCGGATTTGCCCAATCAGGTTGGAGATGAACGGCTTCTTCGTCAGCCTGCCACGAGTACGCCAGGACGAAACGACGAATCGGCAACGCACTGCCATTGCGGAGCGCCTGTGCCAGCCATGGCCCCCCTCATCAGTATTCGTGGGCCCGTAAAGGACGGTGGCATGTACATTCAATATGTGGGATTCGAGACTGCCGTTAGCTCTCGCATTTATGCCTTTCACGTCATCGATTCGCCCCATGCGGCGCGCGATTTCACCGTCACAGTTCAATCAGAAGCATTTCGTCCGAACGGCCTGAAGCTTCAGGACGGCCCGGGCATCTGCTTCGCACGGTTGGATCATGAACTCCAAGTTCAAGCACAAGATTCACGTGCGGAGGCTCACCTGATTATCGGAGAGCGGGATATCAGGGAGTACTTGGTGCAACACCATCCCCAGAAGGCCCAAGGAAAGGGAAAGAAGGAAGAAATATAACTGAAGTAGAACCTACCGGAGCAGGCTCCAAAGGCCGCTTCAATCTCATGGAACAGAGGAACATATGGCTACAAAGCTATTCGTAGGCAATTTACCGCACAGCACGACCGATGCAACCCTTGGCGAATTCGTAACCAATGCCGGCTTTCAAGTGGCCTCGGCCGTGGTGATTCGCGACAAGATGACGGGAACGCCAAGAGGTTTCGGCTTTGTCGAGCTCGGCGAAGGCGAAGACATTCAACGAGCCATCGCAGGCTTGAATGGACAGTCCCTCGAGGGCCGTCCCTTAACAGTCAACGAGGCTCGGCCGCCCCGCACGGACTTCGCGCGACCCCGCGGGGGTGGCGGCCGGGATGGCTTCCGACGCCGGCGAGATTATTAAGGTCGGGAGGTTTCGCTCTGATAGGCTGGGCGCGTTCCTGAAAGATCGCCGATTGCACATCGGGGGGCTGACCTCGGGTGGAAAACCCATGGGAACAGGAGGGCCGGGCGAATCCGTCCCGGCCTGCCCCAATGAAAACCGCCCGACCCGAAAGGAAGGGCGGAAGCTGAACTCGTGTTCTTCGCGATCAGCGGCCAACTCTTTGCTGGGGCGCAACCTTGATACCGCTGCCAGCTTTTGCGTCTTGATTCTTCGGACGGCGTCGGCTTAATCGCGGCAGAGTGTTAGCGGACATGGGGCGGAGGCGTCATACCTGATCGGTGCTGCAAGCGGGCCGCCTATTACCCTGGTGTGTGAACCCCCGACCGCATGTTGAATGCTTCCCCAACTAGAATCGTGCTGACTTTATCCGTGTGATGATTTAGAATTATGCGGTTGTAAGACTGCTGTTGGCGAACACAAACCGCACGGCATAGCCTGGAGCTCGCCAAAAACCAACAACCTTTGATGATATGCCGTGTCGGCTTTGGCAAGCGGAAGGAGGGCTGTCATGGCGCGGAAGAAAGCTCAGTCGTCTGATTGGGATCTCCTACTCACCAAGCTGCCCAGCGGGAAGACTGTCACAGAAACTGAAAGAAAACGCCACGTCTACAGGCAGGGCGATCCCGCTGATTCTGTGTTCTTCCTTCAGCGCGGCAAGGTGAAGCTTGCGGTTACGTCCAAACAAGGCAAAGAAGCAATTGTGGCGATTCTGGACGCTGGTGAGTTCTTCGGCGAGGGCTGTCTCGCCGGTCAGCCCTTGCGCATGGGGACCGCAACCGCGATGACGGATTGTGTGCTGGTCAGGATAGAAAAGCCCGCGATGACGCGCCTACTTCACGAACAGCACTACGTCTCGGAGGTATTCGTCACCCATCTGCTTTCACGCAACATCCGTTATGAAGAGGACCTTGTTGATCAGCTTTTCAATTCGAGCGAAAAGCGATTGGCTCGAATTCTCCTGCTGCTTTCTCATTTTGGCAAAGAAAGCCGCGCCGAAACCGTCCTCCCCAGAATCAATCAGGAGAGTCTGGCGCAGATGGTCGGCACCACCCGGTCGCGCGTCAGTCATTTCATGAACAAGTTCAAAAGGCTTGGCTTCATCGACTACAACGCCGGGCTCACCGTCAACAGTGGCCTCCTCAGCATCATTCTGCACGACTAGTGGCTTTCCTGCTTGATGAACCCCAGGACGCCCGTGGGAACTTTTCATCGCATCTCTGCTTTCCCGTGTGACTGGGATCGAAGGACGGGTAGACCCACTCTACAGTTCCTGGCTGTACAGGGTGCCGCATGATTGGCGGCCGCCCCGAAGCCCCTGGCTCTCCGCAAGCTGCCCACTTCTGACAAAATTTCAAATGTGAGCAAAAGTGAACAGCTTTTGCACCACGGCAGGTGGCAACCTGCTATCGAACGCCTGGATGGTTGATCGCCGGATTTCAGGGCCGGGCACAACTCCTCGTTCCTTTTGATTGCTTGATCACGTCGAAAGTGGTATCGGTAATGCCGGGTCGCGTTCGCCCCCAACAACTTGTTCCGCCGGAGGAGCTTGAATGAATATTCTGCTTTACAGTCCCGATAACGAGATCACCAACAATTTCATGCCCCACCTCTGGATGTTTCTCTTGAGATCGCTGACTCCTCCAGGCCATCAAGTCTTCCTTGTGGACGGCAATGCCCAACGCTTGAGCGCGAGCGATCTGGCGCACTACGTAGAAAGGAATCGCATCGGGCTGGTCGGAATCGGTGCGATGACGCGCATGATTCGCAAAGCCTACCTCATGGCCGATGCGGTGCGCGCCGTGGGAGTGCCGGTCGTAATGGGTGGCCCGCATGTTACCGAGGTTCCTGACGAGCCGCTGGGGCGCGACGGGGAACCGCGCCACGCTGATGCGATCGCTCTTGGAGAAGCCGATTACACTTGGCCGCGAATTGTGGCCGACGCAGAACGCGGAGCGTTGCAGGAGATTTATGCCCCTGTCGACGAAGCGGGAAGAGAGGTGAAACCCTCTCTCGCGAACTATCCCGAGATTCCTTGGGATCGCATGGATTTAGACCAGTTCAATCTGGTGGGGCGCTTTCCCAAATGGGCGCGGCGGATACTTTCCGTAGCCGGCATGACGTGGCGGAGCTTCCACTTGGTACCGATTGAATCTGGGCGTGGCTGCCCATATGGCTGCGAGTTCTGCACGGTAACGGGTTTCTTCGGGGATTCCATCCGCTTTCGTTCCAACGCCAGCGTGGTGGACGAGCTTCTGAAACTGAAGCAACTCGAAAAGCGGCAAAAAGGAAAAATCGCCGTCTTCTTCATCGACGACAATTTCGCCATCAATCCCCGACGCACCAAGTCATTGCTGCGGGATATCATCGCGCGGAATGCCCAGGTGCCCTGGGTGGCACAAATCAGCATGAATCTATTGCGGGACGAGGAGCTCGTTTCGCTCATCGCCGAGAGTGGCGGCAAAGTGATCTTCATGGGACTCGAGTCCATTGACCCGGAGAACCTGAAGACGGTGCGCAAGGGATTCAACAAGCCGGAAGAGTACAAGGCGATTCTGGAATGCCTCGAGCGCTACGGTATTTACGCGATTACTTCCTTTATCTTCGGCATGGACGGCGACTCCCCCGGGGTTGCACAGCGTACCCTGGATGTTGTCCGCACCTGGCCGCCGGGGTTCCCCGTTTTTGGTCTTCTGACGCCCTACCCCGGGACGCCACTCTACAGCAAGCTCGCGGCGGCCGGGCGCCTGACTCGTCCCAAGCACTGGTTGGAATTCAGGCCCTTCACGATGGATTTCTCCCCGCTGGGGATCTCTCCGGAACAAGCGGAGGAAGAGGTCCGGCAGGCATGGGATTCATCCTATAAGCCGGCAACGAACGCCGCGGCAATCGCCAAGTTGGAATCGAGACCTTTCGCAGATCGAATCATCCATCTGCTGGGCCGTCTGGCGTTCCGCGGAATTTACTTCCCGCAAATGACGCGCCGGGAATGGACGCGGGTACTTTTCCAGAATCGAAGTTCCATCCTGCGGGTTATTCTCGAGGCGTTAAGATTCAAGCATCAGCCCCGGTCCACGGAGCCACTCTCGATCGAAGTGCCGGAAGCTGCAGAGCCCTCCGCTTGATAGGAAGCAGTGCTGAAGCCTCAAGTAAGGAACTGGACTGCACCCCGACAGTAGTGACAGGCAAAGGCCTGACGCTGATTGTCCTCACCAAGAAATGCTCCCGGGGGCCTTTGGCCTACCCAAGCCAGCGCGTGCAATTTCATTGAATTCGGAGCGTGATTTCTGCCGGGCTCAGACCGGGAGCAGAGGCATGTACGATCAACTGACCAGGTTTCCGGCCCGAGCGGACAATCGCCAGGACGCGGCCCTCATAAGCCGTGCGATGCCCGGCCTGCACGGGGGTGATATCCAGCACGTTGCCGGAGTCCATCGCCGCCAGCTCGCCAGGTCCCTGCACCTCCACGGAAATGATTGAATCGCCCGCGTACACCCGCCGCCCTGCGGCATCCACGACGCGGATCTCGATGTTCGACAAATCCCTTCCGTTCGCCTGGAGGTTTGTCTTATCCGGAACGAGCTCCAGATGGTCGGGCGCGCCCGCGGTGGCCAATTCAAAGTGAGCAACTTCCTTCCCGTTCTGCTTTCCGATCGCGCGCACCACCCCCGCTTCGTTGGGAACCTCCCAGCGCAGCACGGGATTGAGCCGGTCCGCCACGGCCTTTTCCCCCAGCGAGCGGCCGTTGAGAAACAGTTCCGTGCTGGCGCAATTCGTGTAGACCTCCACGGGAATGGTTTTGCGGTCGTCTTTCGTCCAGTTCCAGTGCTCCACCAGCCTTCCCTCCCGCGCAGGTCCTCCGAAATCCATCCTCGGCCCCCGCACGGGCTGAGCCTCGCGTGCGGCCGCGTAGACCATGGGGCGGACGCTCCACAGTGCCTCGCGCAAGTAGGAAACGGGCTTGCGGAAGCCGCAGAAGTCAAGCAGCCCAGACATGCTCCCGCGCGCCGGATAACGCCCGGACTCGCCCAGATAATCGACGCCGGTCCAGAGGAACTGCCCCAGCACATAATCATTCATCGCCACGGCCCGCCAGGCCTCCAGTGAATGCTGGTTCTCGCTGCCCAGGATGATCCGTTCGGGATACGTTGCGTGGTCGCGCGCGTAGTACTGCTCCAGATAGTTATATCCGGTCACATCGAGAAGGCTGGCGAGGCCGGTCGCATTCGATGCCTGGATATCTGCCAGCGCTTGCGTGACGGGCCGCGTCCCATCCAGCTCCTTTACATCGGCAATCAGCCGACGCGCGATCATGGGAAGCACATCGGCATCCAGCATTCCGGGTTTCAAGCCGTCGCGCCCGAGCGGGTGGCCGTAGGGGTCGCCCGGGTAGTCGATTTCGTTGCCGATGCTCCACAGCACCACGGAAGGATGATTGCGGTCGCGCCGCACCATGTCCTGAAGGTCACGCGTCGACCATTCGTCGAAGACTTCGTGGTACCCCGCCGTGCCCGGAACCCCGACATTCCACCCCTTGATCCATTTGTGCTTGCCCGCCTGCCATTCATCGAAAGCCTCGTCCATCACCAGCAAACCCAGCCGGTCGCACAGGTCGTACAGCTCCGGTGCCATGGGATTATGAGAACACCGGATCGCGTTCACGCCGATCGCCTTCAACAGTCTCAGGCGGCGTTCCAGCGCCACTTCGGAAAAGGCGGCGCCGAGAGCGCCCAGATCATGGTGGAGGCAGACGCCCTTGATTTTTTCGGGCTTGCCGTTGAGGAAAAAGCCCTGGTTGGGATCAAAGCGAATACTGCGAATGCCGAACGGTGTTCGGTAATCGTCCGTAAGGGCTCGGTCCGCGAACAGGCGCGTGACCGCCGTGTAGAGCTGCGGAGTCTGTGTGGACCAGAGCGCCGGGCTGGGGACAGGGGCTTGCTGGGCGAAGGTCCGGCTTTGTCCCGCCCCAATCGGCTCTTCGGCGGAAACGCTCGCTACTTCCCGTCCGTTGGGATCCTCGATCGAAGTTACTACGCGTACGGTAGCGGGGTTCTTTGATTCATTGACGGCCGTGGTTTCGACGCTCACCAGCGCCTCTGCGTCGCGGACCACTGGCGTAAAGACGTAGGTTCCCCAATTCGCCACATGGATGAGTCGCGTGCTGACCAACCACACGCGACGGTAGATGCCCGACCCGGTATACCAGCGCGAATCCGCGGCCTCGCTGTGGTCGACCCGTACGGCCAGCACGTTAGCCTTGGCGCCGAAGTTCAGGTAAGGCGTGAGCTCGTAAGCAAATGAAGAGTAGCCATAAGGACGGTGGCCGAGATGGTGTCCATTGATCCATACGTCGCTGTCGCGGTACACACCATCGAAGACAATCGAGACTACGCGGCCGGACGCGGACCCTGGAAGCTGGAAGGTCTTTCGGTACCACCCGATGCCGCCTGGAAGAAAACCGGTCCCGCTGGCGTTGGTGGGGGAGTAAGGGCCTTCCATGGACCAGTCGTGCGGCAACATGATGCTTCGCCAGGCGGCGGCGGCGAAGCCGGGCTGCTCGGCTCCTTTCACGTCGCCCTTGAAGAAACGCCAGCCATCGTCGAAACTCCGGCGTTCGCGGACTCCCTCGCCCGCTCGCGCGGCCACGCAAGCGAGCAGCATCAGCAACAGCAGTTTCGCATGTATCTTCATGTCTCACCGTTGAAATGGCCTATGGTCGGCCTGTCCCTTCAGCGCTGCGAAGGGTATAGACAAACAACTGGATCTCGTCGCGCTGCTTATCCGTCTCCGCCACCTGTTGTTTGTGGAGGCGCTCGAAGGCAGCGAACTCCTGCTGCGCCCGCGCCGTCTCACCCGTCCGGGCGAGTGCCTGGCCGAGACGGTAATGCGCGTCAGCGATGTTTGGATCGATTTTCAGCGCGCGCGTATATTGATCGATCGCGGCGGCGTAGTTGCGTTGGCCGGCATAGAGCAGCCCCAATTGGAGGTATGCATCGACATATTTCGGATTCAGCCGCAGGGCGCTCTTGAGCAGGGATTCGACTTGGGTGAGTTGCGCGGCGCCCTGCTGGTTCCGGTCACGGTGCCACAGGCTCAGCGCGTAATAGTAATGAGCCGCGGCGTCACGAGGAGCAAGTTCCATATAATGGCGCAGCTTGGCTCGGACTTGATCGGCCATGGCCGGCGATACGTCCTGAGACGCTTTGCCGAGGAAGGTGTAGGGCAGAGGATCGGTGGGCAGCAGGTCGGCGGCCTGGCAGAAGGCCTCAGCGCCCTCGTCGAAATGGCCGCGGCCGTAATAGGCAATTCCCAAACCGATGTAAAGCCGGGCGGAATGTGGATAACGTTGAACCCCTGTCTTGAACACCTCGATTGCGGGATCCATAGTCTGATGCAGCAGGAGCTCTGCGCCCCAGTTGAAGATGTTGCTCTCGCTGGGATCCATGTGCGCAGCCAACTCATACTGTTGCGCTGAGACGACGTAGTTTTTCGCCTTCTCTTCCACCTCGCCCAGCAGGCTGTGCAGCTCGGCAGTATTCTGCAACTTGAGCAGGTCTTGGATCTGCCGGCGGGCTTCGTCGATCTTATCGGTTCGGAGAAGAGCTACCGCCAGGTCGTAACCGTTGTTGTATGCCTTCGGATCGATCTGCTGGGCGCGGCGCAAATAAGGGACCCCATCCGTGAGCTTTGCGCTCTGGATGTAATACTCACCAAGATTATGGTTCGCATCATAACCGCTCGGATCCAATTCGACCGCTTTCCGAAACTGCGCCTCCGCCTCGCTGCTTCGATGGAGCCGCATCAGGTTCGTCGCCAGGGTCGTCCGTGCCGGCGCGGAGCGGGGATTCAGACGGACCGCCCTGGCCAGATACGGATTCGCTTTGTCATCTTCCCCAAGCGCCACGTGTACGAGGCCGGCGAGTTCGTTGACGTCAAAGCTTTCGGGGGATGTAGACAACAGCCAGCGAAGTTCACCGAGCGCTTCCGCAAAGCGTTTATCGCGGTAGGCGGCCACGGCCTTGAGGAACCGGCGTTTCTCCTCTTCCACTTCGGAAGGGGATTGTCTGGAGGATTCAGCTTGTTCTGCCGACTCGATAAGAATTGCGTTTGCGGCTGGGAAGATACTCCCGAGGGCCGTCGAAGCATAAAGTGGTATGGCGGGCAGAAATGCTAAGAGCAGTGCAAGTCTCTTCGGCATTCGATTATCGTAACATTGCTTCGGGATTCCGGATTTCCCGAGTCCCTAATCACGAGTCCCGAGTCACGGGTCCCGAGGATCAGCGAACCGCGAGATTATCAAACTCCGCCAGATTCCAACCGGCGCCAATTCCTGCCATGCCACTGCGGTGCGTGCTGTCGTCCACCTTGGCCACACTCTTGCCATCAACAAAAGCCTCAATATGAGGCCCGTTAAAACTGAGTCGGAGCTGATGCCAACTCTTCAGAGAGAAAGCTACCTTGCCTGTCGCGAGTTTGGCCGTGGGGACCTTGTACTTGTTGTTGAGCAACTCCCACGTTCCGTCGTTCCGCACCCGCAATACATAGCCGCTCGGGTACGGCGCCTTGCCATCCTGAAAGACATCCGCCGAGTCAATGCGACCCATCACCGTGAAATCACCGGGTTGCAGCAGCATGGCGTCCGCGCTCAGGGAATAATCAGTCCACCCGGAGTCACCCGAATAAGTGTAAGGATCTGGAATCGGCCCCCACGGAATCGGCTGCTTGTTGATGACCTGGCGCAGGCAGCGCCCTTTCCGGTTCGTGCACGGCCAGACTTCGAACGCCCCGTCCTGATCCGCCAAGTATCGCGGTGACCGACCGTCCGGAGTGCTCTCGAAGTTCTCCTCGTAGGGGAATGGAAATGGGCGCGCGGTAGGAGGGGTGGCGGTGCCTTTCCCCTGGCCCGTGGTTGTGGTCAGCGAATAGAGAGAGTCCGGTTCCAGAGTCAGTTCGAACGCCCCGCCTTCGGGATGTAGGTCCATGACGTGCTCGAAGTTCTTCGCCGCGTTGGTCTCCCAAACGTGGACCGGCCCTCCCGACAAGTCTCCGGTGATGCGAAAGCCTACCAACTGGGCCGTGTTTGCGCCGATGGTTTCAATGATGACACTGTAGTCGCTTGAGCTCGGAGACTTCAGCGTGACGTAGCTTCCCTGGCCCGGCAGGTGTCCGCAGGCGCTGTCGATGTACTGCCAACCGGGGTGTGCAAACTGCGTCGTATGCGCCGTGACCCAGATTGCCGACTGCACTCTGTAATATCCTGACCACGGAGTATTGGCGTACATCAACCCCGAATGTGGGGCGGCCAGATCATCGTAGTACGAAGTCACGGGGCTCCAGGTTTCCGTCTTGGTGAAACCACCATCAATGTAGTTGGTGTTGTACAGGCGCGCCAGGATTCGCCCGCCACTCGCCCAATCGCGCGTGTTCGGCATGCTGTCCTCGGTAAGCGGCTGGTCTTCGCTGGACCAGAGGGGCTTCCCAATTTCTCGCGCCGGCGGCGGAGTCGTGAGGCGCCCTTTTTCACGCGGGTAGTGAACGCTCACCACATCCACCGCCGACTTCAACTCCGGATCTTTCTGCATGTCCCCGATGATGGACCATTGATTCTCGCTGGGGTAAAGGTCGCAGCACACGAGGCGCGTCGAAGGAACGTTGCCGAGCAGAGCTTTCTTCAGCAGTTTAACATACGGTATTTCATATCTGGATTCGTTCCACACTCCTGTATAATCAATGTCGAGGCCCTGTGCGCGCTTAGCCCCCTGGATGAATTTCACCACGTAGTCCGCCATATCCGGGGAATAGAACTTCCCGTTGCCGATCCAACCCGGCGCGCCCCAGGCGAGCGAATCCAGGATGATTTGGGGATTCCGGGCCTTCGCCTCCTTCATCAGCCACCACTCGTACCCGCGGTTGTAGTCCTGGTCGCTCCGGCTGCGCATGTGGCTGGGTTCAGAACCATCCGTGGAATTGACGTCCGCGCCGATTTCCACTTTCAGGTGCTGAAGCGCCGCGCCGTAGTGCGGCTTGAACAGGTAGTCCAGGACCTGGCTCCGGTACGGTTCGGGGTAGTCAATCAGCAACCGCGAGGACGCTCCCGCACTGACTGCGCCGATTCCCTCGAAAATGTGCCCGCTGCCGCGCCCGTCAAGGACGATGACCAACTCCGGCTTTTTTCGGCACCCGATCAGGCTGCTCAGGATGAGAAGAATAATCACCAGCACGAACCAACACCTGGAAGGCGCTCGAAGCTTCGGTTGCTGCGTGCACATGGTTGTGATTCCTCCTCTTCTGCGTGGCGCGGATAAGAAACGGCGCTTAGTGCCGCAATAACAGGTCCTCGATTTCCTCCAACGTTTTGCCTTTGGTCTCCGGCAAGCGGAACTTGATGAACAGGAAGCCGGCGACGCATACAGCCGCGTAAATCCAGAAAGTCTTCGCGGGACCCAGGCCCGCGTTCAGAAGCGGGAATGTGTAAGTAAGAATGAAGCAGGCGATCCAGAGGGACGTGACCGCGACGGACATTGCCGCGCCGCGAATGCGATTGGGAAAGATTTCCGAAATAATGACCCAGGTAACCGGCGCCAGCGACGTGGCATAACAACCAATCGCTGACACCACCAGCAGCAGCATGTGAACGCCCTGGCTCCCCGCCGCATAACCGCCACCCAACAGCGTATAGATGATCGCCAGGCCGGCCGAGCCCACCAGCATCAGAACTCGGCGTCCGGCTTTATCCACAAGACTCATCGCCACGAGGGTGAACAGCAGGTTTACGGCGCCGGTAATCACGATGTTAAGCAGGATGTCGGAAACCTTGTAGCCTGCCGCCGCGAACACTTCCTCGGCATAGTTGAAGATGACGTTGATCCCGCACCACTGCTGAAACACCGCTAAAACGATGCCGAGAAGGAGAATCTTCCGCAGGCCGGGTTCGAGCAGGTCGCGCACCGTCCCATGAGCAGTTTCGCTGGCCAGCGCGGACTCGATTTCCTCCAGGGTATGGGCTGCATAAACTTCGCCGCCAATCCGCGCGAGGACTCTCTGCGCGGGCCCCGCCAAGCCGTTTTTGGCCAGCCACCGCGGGCTTTCAGGAACCATGAACATACCGATAAAGAATAGCAGGGATGGAATTGCCGTCACTCCAAACATCCAGCGCCACCCAAGCTGGCCGTTCCAGGAATTGAGAATATCAAGGGCGGTGGCGTCAGCAGGGACCGGCCGGGCAATCAGCCAGTTGCAGAACTGCGCGAGCAAGATGCCGATAACGATGGTGAGTTGATTGACGGACACCAATCTGCCCCGCCGTGCGGCGGGCGCGGTCTCGGCAATGTACATGGGCGAGAGATTGGAGGCAATGCCGATCGCCACGCCGCCGCTGATTCTCCACAAGACAAACTGCGCAAACACATTCGCCATCGCCGTGCCCAGCGACGAAACGGCGAAGAGTGAGGCTGCAGCGATCAGGAGTTTCCTGCGGCCGTAGCGGTCGCTGAAAGTCCCCGAAATCAGCGCACCGATGAGGCAGCCCACCAGGGCGCAACTCATCGCCCAGCCCTGCTGGCTGGCGGTGGTGAGGTGGAAGAATTTCTCGTAAAAGGGCTTCGCTCCTCCGATCACCACCCAGTCGTAACCGAAAAGCAGTCCACCCAGGGCCGCGACAAGTGAAATCGCCCACGTGTACGCCGTGCCGAACCCCGGTGAGGAGTTCGCAATCTCGGTTTTGACGACAGGTGTCATGAGTGGTTGCTTTTCACCTACAGGGTGGGATGACGGCCTGCAAACTGCCGAGTAAGGTCATCCCCGTACCGGACTCTTCCGGGACCGCGGGCCCATTCCAGGAAGTGTTGAGGACGCCATAGGTCTCCTCGGCGCCGAAGGTGCGCGTTGTGCCGGCCGCCTCGGTCCCGTTGAGGGCCCAGTAGCACCAATCCATATCACTTTGCCGCAGATATTGCAGAAAACTGGTAAACCAGAAACCCTGGGAGCCCGCCGCCGTATCCTGAAAGCAGGAGACGTGGGTGTGGCAAGTCCCGAATTCGCCGACCCAAACGGGAGCGGCTTCACTTTGGGTGAGGATGTAACCCCAGGACTGATTCAGTTGCTGCTGCATCTGGCTGAAGCTGGAGAGCCCGCTGTGAAACCAGGCGTAGTTGTGCGCGGAATAAACGACATGATTCGGTATGTTCAAAACGATGGGCGACTGCGCCACGCCGGTCAAATCCGAGGCATAGTTTAGCCCCTCGACGATCACAAGCAGGTTCGGATTGGCGCTGAGGATGGCATTGCCCGCGCGTTGGGCCGCGGCGTGCCAGTCGTACTGCGGGTTGCCGCCCCAGGTGGCCCCGGAACGAAGTTCGTTGCGCAAGTCGGCCGCGATGACCGCGGGCTGAGACTTGTAACGCTCCGCCATGCCCTGCCAGTCGGCAACCCAGTTTTTCTCCGGGTATTGGGCGTTGTACCAGAGTCCGTTGCCGTCGTTCTCGGTGCAGCACCAGTCGGCGTTGCTCATGTGGTTATCCAGGATAACCAGCAGGCCTTGAGCGGCCAGCGCGTTGACTACGGCGTCAAAAACTTCCATGGCGTGCAGGCCCTTAAGTTGTGGATTGGCCGCCACCACCGCATCGCCGACCAGTGGGTTGCTTTCGTAGAGCTCGTTGGACCACGGCAGCCGCACGGAATTGAATCCCAGGCGCTTGATTTGCGCGGCGATATCATCCACCGTCGCCAGATCGAGGCCGGCCGCCACGAAGTCCTTTTCCTCGGCGCCGTACCAGTTCACACCCGCCAATTTCACGCGCTGGTTATTGTGATCTAAAATCCACCGCCCTTGAGTGTGCAGCGGAAAGGCGGGTGTAACGGCCGGCGGCGGGCAATTCAGTTGGCTGTGGTTCGTTTTTCTGTAGGTGACTGTGCAAGCTCCGCACAACAAGGCCAGCACGGCCAACAGGGTTTTCATCAGCCGTGCAGAGCGTTGGGGATCAGATTCAATCAAGGAGGGCTACCTCAATGCGATTTCTAGGGTGGGATTTCCTTGACACGCTTGTCCAAGCCAGTAACCCTGAAACTACGGGGAGGGACGTGCCGCGTCCCTCCCCCAAGTCTCGCAAGGCGACAATTCAAGAGTTACCAGTAGAACTTCAAGGCGAGTTGGATCTCTCGTGGGATCCCGCGCGTGCCATTGATCACGCCGAAGTTCTGGAGGTCCGTATAGTTCGAGCTCTTGAAACTATTCCCGAAATTGGGGTGATTGAGGAAGTTGAAGAATTCGCTGCGGAATTCCAAGTGAGTGGTCTCGGAGGTTCGGAAATCCTTGAAGAGCGAAAAGTCGAAGTTGTTGAAACTCGGTCCGTGGATCTGGAAGGGCCTGCCTCCCAGCGGTGCGAAATCGGTCTGGCCGACCGTGGTTGCCACCGGGGGGTTGGCAAAGGCCGCGGGATTCATGAACTGGTTGATGCCATGCGGGCCCAGTTGCGTATAGAGGGCCTGGCCCGGAACCAGGAAGGCAACGCAGTTGTTGCCGGAGGGGAGGGCATTTGTAGTGATAGCGCAGCCGATATTGAACGGAAAACCATTCTGGAGGGTTAGAATCCACTGGGTATTCCATCCTCCAATCACGTGGTTGACAGGGCCGGACACGTTCCCTCCAAAATGCTTGCCTTTCCCAAACGGGAGTTGGTAGATCCCGCTGGCGTGGAAGATCTGGGGAACATCGGAGCCGCAGAAATGGTAGTCCTTCTTGATGCCGAAGCCCGGAATGGTAGATGCTCGGTAAAAGAAACCATCGCCGAAGCTACCCAGGATATTCTTGTCCGTCGTCATGCAATGCGCATAAGTGTAATCAGCCAGGACGGTCAATCCCTGGCTCATTCTTCGCGTGTACGAGAATTGCAGGCCGTTATACCAGGCATCCGCGTTGGGAGCCACGTAGTCGCTGTTCTGCTGAAAGTCCGGGAAGGGTATGTAATCCTTCACAGGTGTGTTGGGGGGAAGGAGCACATTCGGAACATTGCGCTTGTCCCCACTCAACATGTGGCGAGTGGAATTCCCGACATAACCCAGCGAGACGGTCTGATTCGGGGTGAATTGGTATTCGAGCGTGAAATTCCATTCCTGCGTGTAGGCCGTCTTCCAGGGCTGTTGATAGCCCACCAGACCTAGTCCACTCGCGCTGAAGCTCGGGCTGTCTGAGGTCGGGACGATTGACAGCAGGCCGCGTTCGAGTGTCGCATGCTGGCCGTCGGAATATACGATAGGAGAAACGTCATTGTTCCGGAAGGCAGATAGATTGACGGCGAAGGGGTAATTGTAGCCGGGGTCGGGAGCGCCGCCGACGTTTTCAAATCCTCCATAAAAGATGCCGTACGCGGCACGCATCACCAACTTTGGTGTAGGCGAGTAGGCCAAACCTACACGGGGAGCGAAGTTGGTGAGCGGAGTATTGGTCAGGCCCGCCTCCGTACTATAGACGAGCTTGATCCCATCCTGGGCGAGGAGCGAGGTAAAAGACGGAGAGAGCGGCGTGGTTTTACGATTAATCAGGTACGCGGCGTTCCCTCCGGGGGTTCCGGGAACAAAGTTGGCCTGCGCCCCATATTTTTCGCGAATCTGGCCAAAGAACTCCCAGCGCAAGCCGAGGTTCACGGTGAGTTTCGGAGTTACTTTCCAGTCATCCTGGAAGTAGGTGCCGTAGTAGTGGCGAATATCGTCGATGTTGCTGATGTTGGAGGCAAACACCCCATTTGGCCCCCCGACGTTGTCGACACCGCCAGGCACGGTGGAGGCGATCGGGGTCAAGAGCAGATCCGCCATGCCCGTGGTTGGGCCGCCCACGCCGGGAATCCCCGTATAACCGCCAAAGTCGAATTCCCCGCGCGACCAGGCCGGATCAATCCAGGGGAAGCGGACGGACTGATACTCAAATCCGCCCTTGAAGGTGTGCGAGCCGTAAATCTTGGTCAAGTTCTCCGTGAACTGCGTGGTGTTGCTGATTCGGCCGTTGGGGCTGGCAAAGGCGCCTGCGCCAAGGCCGGTAAGCCCGCTGATCGAGATGGTCGGCAATCCCCCGTTCTGATTTCCCTGTGGAACGCCCGGAATGCCGAACTGCTCAGGCACGCCTGGGGTGTTGGCATAGGGGGGCTGGGATGTGGTTCGCAGACGGCTGAACCCGAACCGGGCCTCATTGATCATTGTCGGCGTGAAGGAGTGGGTTTCGCTGAAAGCCAGATTCAGCGACATGTCATTGAAGTCGCCCCCGCCGAAGGGGGGGTTAGTCCCGAGACCCGTAAAGTCGCCGGGAATGTTGGCGTGCCGTTTGCTGTAGCTGGCCCGGCCAAACATCTGGTCGCGATCGCTGAAATTGTGGTCCACGCGGACATCGAAGTGATTGTTATCGTCAGGCTGGCTGAAGTTGGCCGCGTAATCATTGTAGAACGTTCCCTGCAGGTTGGCGTCCGGATAGAGGTTCAGCAACTTGATGGCGTTGGAGTCAAGCCGACCCTGCGGAAGTTGGTTTAGGTAAGCCATCTGCGCGGCACTGGTGAAGTCGGTAACGCCCGTCAGACTAGCGCCAGTATAAAACGGATCCCGAACGTACCCGTTCGCCGTGGCCGTCAGCCCGGTCTCGGGATCGACCTGGCCGGCCGCGACTTGGCGTGTCGTGGCAGGGTCGAAGATCGTCGTCGCCGGGAACGTCCGGCCCAGCGCGTCCTGGCGTGTGCCGGTGACCAGGGTCAGCAGATCCTGGAAGTTCGTGTAGCCGCTGGCCCGCTCAGCCCCTGTCGGAACCGTAGGATTGTGGAAAGAGGTCTGGCGAATTCGCGTGCCTTCGTAGTCCCCAAAGAAAAATGTCTTGTTCCTGCCATCGTAGACATGAGGGATGACGATCGGTCCGCCCACGGAGGCGCCAAACTGATTTTGCCGCAAGGTGCTTTTCTGTACCCCCGCCGCGTTCTGGAAGAAATAGGCCGAATCGAGTTTGTCATTGCGGAGAAATTCCCAGGCGCTGCCGTGAATCTTGTTGGTGCCGGACTTGATCGTCGCGTTCAGCACCGCTCCGCCGGCGCGGCCAAACTCCGCGCTGAAATTGCCGGTCTGGAGCTTGAATTCCTGAATCGCGTCCGGGGGAGGCAAATTCACGTAGGAGGCGCCATTCAGGAAATCCACCGTATCGTTGTTGTTGTCAATCCCATCGAGGATGTAGTTGTTGTGGACCGTGGTCAATCCGTTAGCCACAAAACTCCCCGTCAGGTCCATATTGCGCGAAGGGTTAATGCTCGTGACCCCGGCCGAGAGTTGGGCGAGAAATGTATAGTTGCGGCCGTTCAAGGGCAGGTCCAGGATCTCGCGCGTGCTCGCCACCATCCCCACCGAGGCATTTTGGGTCTGGAGTTGCGGCGGCGCACCCGTCACCTCGACAACCTGGGTCAGCGCCCCGGGAACCAGGGTAAGATCAACGACGACCTGCTGCTGAACGTTGACGGTGACATGGCTTTGGATCGCCTTACTGAAGCCCGACATCTCGACTTCAACGCTATAAGTCCCAATCCTGATTGGAGTGAAAATGTAGCTGCCGTCATTGGTGGTTGTGGTGGTGAGGGCAAGGCCCGTGCCCTCGTTGGTGAGTGTAACCTTGGCGCCTGGCACGACGGCACCTGACTGGTCTTTGATGGTGCCCAGCACAGTTCCGGTGTCCACTTGGGAAAAAGCCGGAACCGCTGTGACCAGGATGGCCGCCCAGAGCACAAAGATCGAAACACTCCTGATATGTCTCCAAGGCTTCCGTGTCATAATCCCGCTCCCTTCGTAAACACGAATTTCCTACCAAGGAAGTTGCCGTAGCAGGGACCCGAGAACCCGACGCGAAGGAGTTAGCTCTGATGCCAAGAGTAAAGCAGCACTACAAAGTACGACCAGTGCACGCACACGTTATCGTGCACGTGCACGCACGTTACGCCTCCAACTCCTGTAAGTCAAGGGCAAAGTTTGAATCTACTAGGGAAAACCTAGAATTATTGTAGTATGCACAAACTGTCCATCCGGAATTCTTGCGCCCGATTCGTTGGGCACCCATATGGAAGGAGACTTCGAAAACATACCCGGTGCGGGCAGCGGCGCTACAGCGATTGCGCTTGACAGGGTGGGATTTCATGGGGCATGTATTCAGCACGCGAGCCCGGATTACGACCCTTCTGCCAGGAGAGGAGATTGCAGTGCCCGCTAAAGACTCGAGAAGGGCTTCACGCAGACGTGCCGAGCAGATTGGAGTGCAGGGCATTGCGGACGCGTTGGGTATCTCGCGCGGGACCGTGGATCGTGCCCTGCACAACCGAGGCGGGGTTAATCCGCGCACCAAGCGTCGAGTTCTCCGCGCTGCCCAGAGGCTTGGATACCGGCCCAATCTCGCCGCCCGCTATTTATCTTCCAAGAGGAGCCTCACCATCGGCATCGCCCTGCCGTTGGAGGTCGCTTTCTTTTACGACGACATTCGGGAAGGTATCTTCGAGGCCGCGAGCGTGTACGAACCCTTGGGCGTCAAAATCCTCCACCGGACCTACAAGAGGTTCGGCGAGCATGAAATCGACGCCGTCCGCGATGTCTTGCAGGAGGACATTCGGGGATTGGTGATTTCACCGGCCTACCCGAACCGCCTCCGGCCTTATATCGACGAGGCCGCCAGCCGGAATATCCCCGTAGTATGCGTGGCCACGGACGCGCCGGAAACAAAACGCCTCACCACGGTATCGGTGGACCCGCTGGTATGCGGAGCGCTGGCGGGAGAGCTCATGGGGTATTTTCTTCATGCGGGCGGAAACGTCGTGGTCTTTATCGGGATGCACGCCACCGTGGATCACGAGCAGAAGCTGCGAGGTTTTCGGTCGAGCCTTCGCGAGTTTTGCCCCGAGGGAAAGATTGCAGCCGTCGTCGAAACGCATGATGAAGCCATGGAGGCATACCAGAAATGCCGGGACATTCTGCAACAGCAACAGCCTGTCGCGGGTATCTACGTCAGCACGGCGAATTCCATGCCGGTCCTCCGCGCTCTGGAAGAATTGGGTTTGACGGGAAAGGTCAAGGTCATCTGCACGGATCTTTTCCCCGCGCTGTTATCTCACATCAAGTCAGGCGCGGTGGCCGCGACCATTCACCAGCGGCCGCGGGAACAGGGGCGCGCGGCGTTCCGCACGCTGGTTCGGTATCTGACGGAAGGGATCACTCCCGAGCCCGGGATATCTCTGAATCCCGCCGTGGTCATGCGGAGCAATCTCGAATTGTTCACCGTTAACGGGACTTCCAGGTCGGCGCTGGTCTCGCAGGACGCGTGGGGGCCAGGCCGGTAGTCCCGAGGTATGGCGATTCAGCGCTCCGCCTCACCCAGCGCCAGCGCCAGTTGCAAGAACTCGGCGCGCGCCTGGGGAGACAGGGGAGCGGTCGCGCGCTCCGAAGGTCTCGAAGCCGGCGCCTGATTGAGAGTTTCCTGGATGCGGCTCACGTCAAATCCCCCGTGGGGGAACATCTCACTGTACCTTTGAAGGGTTTCGCGGGCCTCCCGGAACCGGCCGGCTTCATAGTAGAAGATGCCCAACGTGCCGTAAGCGCTCTCGCGCGCGGGCATCAAATCCACGGCTTTTTTCAGGCAAGTCTCGGCGCGCTCGTCGTCCCCGCTCAGAACGTAAACCACGCCCTTGCCCCAATAGAGCCGCCCGGAATCGGGAATGTGCGCCAATCCTTCCTGGAGCACTTTCGAAGCCGCTTCCAAATCACCGGCGCGGATCTCGGCGAGCGCCAGGGAAAGGTAATACTCGTCGTTGTCCGGACTGTTGTGAACGGCCTTCTGCAGGACCGGGATCGCCTCCGAGGCCCGCCCTAAGCGAGCGAAGGTGTCCCCCAGCAAAACCAGGTAAGCATCGTCCTTCTGACCGTCGGGCGAAACCCTTTGCAGCGAGTCAAGGGCCTTGGAGTATTCTCCGGTCTGAAAGTAGGCGTTAGCGAGGTTGTATCGCGCGTCGTCGGAAGCGGGGTTCGCGGCAATCGCTCCCTGGAAATGCTCAATCGCCTCCGGGTACAAGCGGTACCGCGCCAGCAAGGCGCCCACTCCCAGCAGGGTGCGGAAGTCCCCGCCGCTGATCGTGTCGAGTCGCTTGATTGCCTCTTCCGCCTCCTGGGTACGGCCCAGCTTAAGATACGACTCCGCCAGCAGGTAAAGCTCACGAGGTCGATCGGGGTGTCGCTTGATTTCCTGCGCGAGTTCCGCCAAATCCATTTCGCTCTTTTGTTGTGACGAAAGTGTTTCGCGTCGATGGAGATAGTCAAAGAGATTCTGGAAGGGATACGGCGACGGCGCTGGATTCTTGGACAACGTTTGGAAGACCTTCAGATCTCTCTCTGCGGCTTCCGTTTGGTGAAGGCTGCGTTCTGCCAGGGCCAGCTTGTAATAGGCCTGCGCGGGTTTCGGGCTGATTTGCGCGCAGCGGCGAAGCAGGGGTAAAGCTTCCTCAAAGCGCTTTTGTTCGGTCCTCAGGCTGCCCAATTCAAAGAGCGCATCGGAGTAATTGGGATCGAGTTTGAGAGCCCGATCCAGATACTTCTCCGCCGCGGCGGACTCGCCCTGCTTCTTGGCGATGAAACCGAGATTGTATAAACAAGCCAGGTTATTCGGGTCCGCCTTCAGACCCTCCTGGAAATACTGCTGTGCCTGATCAAACCTTCCCATGTGCCGATAGCAGAGGCCCATAAAGGCGTAGGAGGGGGCCGTCGGGTCGAGTTGAAGGAGAGTCTTGAACTCCTCGATCGCCTTATCGACTTTGCCGACGGTGAAGTAGCTTTCGCCCAGCGCCGCGTGCAGGTCGGGCCGGCGGGGATCAATCTTCACGCCCGCTTCAAGGAGTTGAATCGCGTCGTCATAGAAGGACTGTTTCATGCTGAGTCGCGCCAGTAGGAACATGACGTCGGTATTCTGCGGAGCGAGTTCCCGGGCGCGCACCAGCAACTCGAGAGCCTGAACGTCCTTCCCGAGGTCGTTTGCCGTCTGGGCAAGAAGATAGAGCGTGTCCGCGGACTTGGGCTGCAACTTCAGCGCTTGCTCGAGAACGTGTTGGGCCTTTTGCGAACTGCCGTCCCGCAAATACGCCTGTCCCAAGTCGTGGAGGATTTCAAATGTTCCGGGTTCGAGAGCGTTCGCCACTTCAAATTCGTGTACCGCCGGCGAATACTGCTTGTGTGTGGCGAGTATGACGCCCAGGGAGAAGTGGAGCTTCACGTCCTTGGGTTCCTGCGCCGAAAGCGTCTGCACCGTTTTGAGACCTTGCGGATTCTGCCCGGCTTGGAAGTACGCCTGCGCCAGGTTGAAGAGGGTGCTGGCATCGGGAGAATCAATCCGCTCGAGAGCGGCGACCGCCTCCTTCGCCTTGCGTGCTGCCAGGAGAAGGACCCCCAGGTTGTAGTTCGCCGTGCGATTGCGCGGCTGAATCCGCAAAGTCTCGCGGAACATCTTCTCCGCAAGGTCGAGCTTCTTCTGGCTGGTGTAGCTGATTCCGAGATTATTCAGCGTCTCCACCGAGCGTGGGTTGATCTCCAATGCTCTCTTGAAAGCTGCAACCGATTCCGCATCGTTGTGTTGCTGACTGTAAATCATCCCAAGCAAATTAAGGCCCTCGACGCTGCGCGGGGAGCGCGCCAATCCGCGCTGCACGACCTTCAACGCCTCGTCCAAGGCGCCCTGGGCGAACAACCTTCGGGCCTCTTCGAATTCCTCCTGCGACGGCACCCCCGCTCGCGCGGAGTTCTTCTGGGTGGCATGCGACCCCGAAACGACATGGGGAATTGCAGCGACGGTCGCGCGTTGAAGCGCGGGACGGAGCAGCAACGCCAGCAGGCAAGCCTCAAGAGCCATCCGCTTTCGTTTCTGGGAGCGCATTCAATTTCCCGATTCAGTCACGCTGCCAATCCACTTTGGCGTTGGCAGCACGCTTAGATTCAAACTCGAAATCGTTGACCAGGTCAAGAGGACGAAGAGCGAACGCAACGTCAGCGGACGGCCGGGGCACTCGAACTGTGGTATATTGCGGCCCTCGAGGAGCCCCGCGGCGACGATGGCGTCTCGCGTCACGGGGCGTTCAGCAGTATGGATCCTTCCAAGCGCACGTTTCTTCGTGCAGCCGGCTTGCTTGTCGCAGACAGCATTCTATCCCACCAGCTACGTGGCGGTGATGCACCACGGAAATATTCAGACAGCCGCAAGGTCCTCCTGGTTATCCTGGGCGGGGTCCGGGACCAGGAGACTTTCTCGCCGGAGGGTCAGATCAACATTCCGCATCTGGCCAATGACCTGGTGCCGCAATCTTTGTTCTATCGGCAATTGCGCAATGAGGGCGTCACGGCGCATTTCAACACGACGTCCAGCATTCTGACGGGCACCTGGCAACGCGTGGATGACTGGGGCAAACTCGCCCCCACGAGTCCGACGCTTTTCGAATACCTCCGCAAGCAGGCAGGGATTCCGAAGAGCGACGTGTGGGTGGTCGCCAGCAATAAAGCGCTCACCAACCTGATCGGAGCGAGCTCGGCGCGCGACTACGGGCCGGAATATGGCGCGAACGTGGTCTTCCCGAAGCAGCTCCTGATCACGGCCGTCGAAAACGCTCTCCGGCAGGGGCGCAGCCGCAATTTCGCGGACCGCTCCAAGGTGCAGGCGGAAATGGAAGCGATGCTTCGGGACAACAATTATGAGGGCCTCGGCTGGACGGTCTTCGACGCCGCGGAGCACCTGGACGCACGTGCGCGAAGGATCATTGAAGATGCCGTGGCCGCCTTTGTTCAAAATACCGGCCCTACGAGCGGAGACGAGCTCACGTATTTCGTCAGCCGCGAGGTTATGCGCGCGTTCGCGCCCCGATTGCTGGTGGTGATCTTCTCCGACATGGAAGCCGCGCATTTCGGCTCCTATTCCATGTACGTCGGAGGAATCCGTACTGCCGACCGCCTCACGCACCAAATCTGGCAGGAGGTGGCGTCCAACGACGAGTATCGGGGACGAACGACCATGGTAGTCCTCCCGGAATTCGGCCGCGACCCGGACGGCTCCTCGACCAATGGCTTTTTTAACCACCGCAGCGCCGAGGATTCATGCCGCAAGACGTGGATGATGTGCCTGGGCGATGCGGTGGAGAAGCCGCAGACCGTTGAACGGCCGGTACGTCATATCGATTTGAGTCCGACGCTCGCCCAACGGCTCGGCTGCCGCATGCACGAAGCACGTGGCGAACGGCTCGTGGAATGGCGGGTTTAGATACCCGGTTTCCGGCACGCCCCCGAGACCCATCATGAACGCCGATCCGCAATTACCGGAGGAAATCCGCAAGGCCGTCAAGAATGGTCTTCTGAGCCGCCTGCCTCTGAGCTTTCTGCCGTTCACGAACCAGCAGATTCATGAGTGGGATTACCTGTTCGATTACGAGCGGCGATACCTTCTGCGGACCCTCGCTTACCTCGACGGGCTCGATCCCACGAGCTTCTCCACCCTCTTCCATGGGCTTCGCGAAATCGAAAACCGCATGGGGCTTCCGCACAGCCCGTTTTCCACTCGCGCCTCGACCCTGGAATCGTCTTCCTGGTTGGCGAGGTCGCCATACTACCAGGCTTGGCGATCGGAGGTTCAGAACGTTTTCGCGCAGATTGAACGTGGCTCCGAACAGCAAAGTGGGGGAGAGAAGCCCATAAATCGAGCGATCATCCTGATCCTCGCCGCGAAACTGCCGCTCGCGCCACCTACTGTATGGGGACATTGGAAAGGGACGGGCTCTGAGTTCACCCTCGAGCTTCCGCCCAACGCAAACTCGCGCGAAGTTCTTTTCGGAAACCCCTCAGCCCCATCAAGCCTGAGTGCGATGCTGCGGGGGCGGAGTAAGCCAACGGATAACGACGTCTGGTTCATCGATGCGGGCAATGAACTGGGCAGCATGGTCCCGGATTTCTCAGAAACGGGCGGCGCTACCCCGATTGCGCTCAGCTTTGAACGCCTGAAAATTCTCCGCGAAGGCTTTCTGGAGCGTATCAACGCTATTCAGAAAGACCTTGCGGGTGCTGATGCGGTCTACGAACATCTGCGCAAACTGAGCCTGGACGCGTGGTGCCCGCCGGAAATCGCGTCGCAGCCGCCGGTGCGCGAGTTTCTCCGCAACCTCTTCCTCAGCGGGAACGGTTCCCCGGTCTTTGGCAATTCGTTTGTCGAGTGGGCCGCTTCGGAGGCCATGCGCCGCGCCCGGCCCTCGGTCCTCGTGGCGCGGTTCGGCACCCGCCTTCGGCCCAAACCGTTTACCAGCGTCGCCGTGTTCGAAAACCAGGAGCGCGCCAATCCGCTCCCAGCCGTAGAAGAC
Source organism: Terriglobia bacterium (assembly GCA_020072925.1). GTDB lineage: Bacteria > Acidobacteriota > Terriglobia > UBA7540 > UBA7540 > JAIQGA01. Next base: position 28,112 of record JAIQGA010000005.1, read on the forward strand.
TTGGAGGGCAGCGCGCTCGATGCCCAGGTGCTCGCCTACTACACCGGGCTGGCAGCCTGGCGCTATCCCGAGTACCGCGCCCGCACCGTGATTCTGTGCTTAGCTGAAGCCCTTCCCCGCGCGTTTCTGGCGGCGCCGAAGGGGTTTCCACTGGAGGTTGGTTCCGGGCCGCTAAGTGCCAACCGCCTCAACGCTGCTCTCGTTGAGTGGCTGAGAGTTGGCGCAGAAACTTAACACGCCTCTGGCTTCGTCATCGTCAGTTGCCGAGCCATTCAATAATAAAGCGGTCGGACGCGTGAACGCAGACCATGTCGAGCCGTTCATCACCGATGGCGGTAAAGCGGTGCGGCGTCGCCGACTCGATTACCACAATGTCGCCGGCGCCGGCAACGACCTCTTCCCCATCGACCACCATGGCCGCTTGACCGGAGAGGACGATACACGTTTCGGAATGGGATGCTTATGCAGTCCCGGACCTTTCCCTGGCCGAAGATTGCCCAGAAAGAGGGAAAGGGCGGCACCGTATGGCTCGCCCTCGAACTCGACGGTGGCGATTGTGCCTTTGCGCCGATCGCGACGACGCAGGATGCGGAACATTCGCTCTCCTCTCGACGCCGGTTCCTTAGTTGCACGCTGCTCGGCGCTAGGCCTGAGGTGGCGGCGGAGCCGGCGTGAGGCCGTGGCGGAGCATGATCGCGGCCATCTTCGCTCGGTCCGGCGGCCCGCCGACCGCCGCGTTGATCACCTCCGCGGACTCGCGGAAATACTGCGGACCGATGGCGGCGGGCGTGATTAGGCAGAGCGCCTTCGCGTCCTGGGCCCCGTTGTTATCGAACCGGTGAATCGCGCCGCGCGGAATGCAGAGTGCCTGCCCCGGCCCGACGTCGATGGGTTTTCCGTCGACGGTCCAGGTCAACACTCCCTCAAGGCCGTAGACCGTCTCTTCGTAATGGTCGTGACTATGCGCCGGCGCCGCCAGGCGCTGCGCGCCTGGGACAACGAGCTCGAAAGCCGCGACGCTGCCACCCGAGTTCTCTCCGGTGATCAGGAAGCGCACCGCGAGCGGTCCCAGGCGGATGGTCTCTTCGGCCGGATTGACGTTCAGGTCGATGGTTTGCGGTGTCATGTGTTACCGTCCTTATAGTAAATTGCATTTACTATGGTACAATGTAAATGGCGTTTACTGAGGATGTCAAGGAAAAAATGTCAACCTCACCGGTCAAGACTACGGAGATGCTCATTGGGGCATTACTGCGCGTTCCGGCTCAGGCGATCCACCGCCGTCTCATCCACGAACTCAACGCGGCCGGTTATAAGGAGCTACGCGTGCCGCATATGGCGGTGTTGCAGTTTCCGGGTCCGGATGGGGTTCGCCCCGGCGTTCTCGCCGAGCGCGCCGGAATCAGCAAGCAGGCCATGAACCAGCTACTCCGGAGCCTCGAAGATCTCGGTTATATCGTCCGGTCCGACGCGCCCAACGAAGGTCGCGCACGAATTATCCGCTTTACCAAACGCGGACGCGCCGCCTACGCGAAGATCCACGAGATTCTCCGGGACATCGAGCGCGAATGGAGCGTTGAGCTCGGGCCCAAGCGTTTCACTAAGCTCAAAGAGCTGCTGCTTCGCGTCTGGAAGAGCCCGTTGACACGCTAGCCCGCGGCTTTCGTGGCTGATCAAGAAAAGGCTAGGGCCTGACGGGGTAACCGGAAATTGAGAGGGATGGACGTGGTGCAGCTACAACGATCTCGCCGGGCAAAACGGAAGCGGGCTCTGCGGGGACGCAACCATTCGGACGGGTAGCCTGGTGGCCGTATCGATGCCTTGAAAATCCCCGCCCGAGGGGCGGAATACCCACTAGCGGAGAGTGCCTTCTCTACATTTCAGGCTGAACCACCACACGGAGATCTATTGGTGACACTTACCCCCGGCACGCCATCGCCCCAGAGGTTACAAGCATAAAGAAGGGGGATGTCAGTTTCATTGTTGAAATTGGGCGGCTCTCCGAAGTACGTCACGTCGCAAAGCCCATCATCTTGCCTCTTCCGCCGTACTTCCATTGACGGCGCCTTCTCCACAGGCCTCTTGAGACTCCCCACGGGGCAAGTGACAAGCCTCACTCGTACCTCAGCGCTTCCATAGGTTCTACCTTTGTGGCCCGGCGCGCAGGGATGTAGCACGCGACGAGTGACACCAAACACAGCAATCAGGCTACCGCAGCATAGGTGAGCGTGTCGGTCGAGGTGACACCGAAGAGCTCGCTGCTCAGATATCTCGTCAGCCCCAGCGAAACAGCCAGACCCGTGGCCAGGCCGGTCAGCGTCAAAAGCAGACCTTGGCCCAGCACCAGCCGGAAAATACTCATTCGCTGTGCACCCAGCGCCATGCGAATGGCAATCTCATGCGTCCGCTGGCGAGTCGTATAAGCGATCACTCCGTAAATGCCCCCGGCCGCCAGGATGAGCGCCAGCAAACCAAAGGCGCCAGCGAAGGTTCCGGCGAGACGCTCGAAAATACTTCCCAACTGCATGCTGGAATTGAGAGTGGTCACGCCGAAGACGGGCAGATCGGCATTGAGTTCGTGGACAGTTCTTTCCACTGCTGCGGCGTAAGCCTGCGGATCGCCCGAAACCCGCGCGTGGATGATCACCGGATCACGGTAGTTCTGGTATACCGGCAGAAAAATGATAGGGTCCGGAGTATAGATCAGGCGGCGGTACTTGCCGTTGCGAGCCACGCCCACCACCGTGAACCACTGGCCATTGGTGTTGACCCTCTTGCCGATGGCGTCCTGGCCCGGCCAGTATCGGTCGCAGAATTCCTGATTAACGACGGCGACCGGCTGCGACTTGGGGCCATCCTGCCCGGTAAAGTCACGCCCTGCGATGAGGGGAATCCGCATGGCCCGGAAGTAATTGGGGCCCACGTTGGCCCGATCGATTTCCATCGATTCGTGGAGCTGGGGGACGTAGCCATCCGGAGTGACATAGGCCGTATGGAGAGTGAAGCTGAGCGGCGAGAAATCCGCCACGGTCGCGGAATCGACGCCGGGAAGGGCCTCAAGTTTCGAGAGCACTTGGCGGTGGAACGCGATGCCTTGCGCTTCCGAATAGCCGGCGGGCCTGAGCTCATAGGCAGCCAGCAGAACATGGTTGGGGTCGAAGCCGGGATCCTGGCGTTGGGCGTTCCTCAAACTGCGGGTGAACAAACCTGCACAAACTAACAGAAGCAGCGATAAGCCAATTTGCGCCACCACCAGCAGGCTGGAAAGCCGCGACTTGTGGGGTCCGCCGGACATGGTGCCCGTTTCTTCCTTCAGTGCCGCGATGGGGGCCAGGCTGGAGGCCCGCAGCGCGGGGAGGATGCCAAAAATAGTGGCGGTAAGAATGGCCAGGGCCATGGTCGCGAGGAGCACGGTGTGGTCCGCATTTCCGTTGAGGGTAAAGTTGAGGGTAAGAGGAAGGGTCGTGGGCGGAATGAAAGCCGCAACCGTCCCGGCCGTCCAGGTGGTGAGCAACATGGCGAGTCCGCCGCCTGCCAAAGCCAGCAGGAGACTTTCCACCAGGAGCTGACGCACCAACCGCCAGCGACTGGCGCCGAGTGACAAGCGCAGGGCGACCTCACGCCGGCGAGTCACGTTGCGTACCAAAAGCAAGTTCGCCACATTCGCGCAGGCCAGCAACAGCAACACTGCCGCTAGCGCTAGAAGTATGGGCAGGCTCTTGTACAAATAGACATTCACTCCAATGGGCGAGCGCCAGAGCGGGTCCAGCGTGATCTGATTGGGGCCGCGGTGCGAATTGGGAAACTGTGCGACGATGCGCTGCATCTGGAGATTGAGTTCTTCCTCGGCCTGCCGGCGGCTAACCCCGGGCTTGAGCCTTCCGAAAACGTTGAGCCAGTAACTGCCGCGTTCATGAACCTCCTCTCCCCTGTAAACCAAGGAAGCCCAAAGGTCCACTCGCGAACCGGTCGAACATCCCTGGAAACCCGGAGGTGCTACTCCCACAACCGTGCACAGGCTCTTGTTGATCTCGATCGTCTTGCCGACAATCGAGCGGTCCCCTCCGAAATGGGTCTGCCACAGGGCATAACTGATCACGACGGACGGCGTCGTTCCAGGCTTTTCCTCTTCCACCGGCAGGAGGCCGCGGCCCAGGATGGGTTGCAAGCCGAGCACTTTGAAATAATCCGCGGAGGTTAACGCCGCGTTGATGCGCTCCGGCTTCCCCGTGCCGGTGAGGGACACGAAATCTTCGTTATACGCCAGCAGGCCGGACAAGCTCTGGGTTCTGGCGCGCAGGTCCGCGTAGTCCGGGTAGGAGAACGGCGGGGTGGGGTGCTCGCTGATCTCCCCCCTGATCACGGCAACCATGTCGCTGGTGCGGGAGACTCCCGGAATGGGAGTGAGGAGCGTGGAGTTAATCCAACTGAGGATGGTGCTGTTCGCAGCCATGCCCAGCGCCAGCATCAGGACCACGAGGAAAGTAAAGCCAGGACTCTTCGCCAGCATGCGCAGGCCAAAGCGAACGTCTTGCAGCAATGTTTGCATCAAAGGAGTCCTCTACATACTGTTAGTGCAATTTTATATCCACCTTTGATGCAGATAAGCCCATTAGAAACAAGCTGGTGCGAAGCCGGGGCATGCTAAGCCTGGTCAGTCACTGTCCGGTTTTGGGATTCGCCTATCCGAAACCGGAAAGGCTTCTTGTCGCCTCTTCTCCCGTGAGCGTCATGCGGCACTACTTGCCGCTCGTCCCGTCTCACTGTGCCTGTCCAATACTGCAATTAGACCAGGCAGGGCGCGATGCCCAACAATGCGACGAAACTGGCCTTCCGCCACGACTAAACCAGAACCCACCCAGCGTTCGAGATGATCGCCAGGCCGCCATCGCTTTACGTTTCGGCAAGCCACCCGGAGGATGGTGAAGACCGACTCAATCGGATTCGTGCTGCGCAGCGTCCGACGCAGCTCCGGCGACGCCTTCAACCGATGCAGCGTGAGCGTTTCCTCTAGCCCTTCCGCCAAGCTGCGTGCCGCACTGGGGTTCACCTCCCGGAGTTCGCGTTGAATTCGTTCCAATTTCATCTCCCCGCGTTGGCCGCGCACCCGTGGCCTGTGAATAGGTAGCTTCTGACCGTGAACCACGACCGAACCGCCGACGCGGCCCCAACGTCAAAGTTCCCGGTCGTGTCGCCCTGCGTGTGGGTTGCCGGTCAGCAAGCCACCTCGTCGTCCATAATCATCAATAGCAGTCGCTTCTCGGCTTCGTGGAGGAGCTGGGAGACTCCTTGCTGGAGCAACTGAGCAATTTCAGCGAGGGAAAGGACCATTTGGATGGTGCCGGGATCGTTCGACTGGAGACCTTCTCGGGCTCCCATTCCACTCGCACCACGACCCCATCTGCGTCGTTGGGAAATTGCAGGAGTACCGAATCTCCCTCGGTGTGAGAAGTGATGGGGACCGATGCGCCCAGCACCGTGAACGCCTTCACGTTTTTGGGGCGGCGTTGGCCTGCCCAGATTCGGGCCGCGCCCTCTGTCTGAGAGGGGGCCTGCGCCAGGAAAGAGGTTATTTGCGCCCCCTGATAGTAGGCCCGGAGGCGGCCCGACACCGCCAGGATACGGGGAGCCCCCACTGGCCGTCCCGCCTCCGCCAGGAAGGCGCATTCGCGCGCCGGAATTGTATAGTTCTCCACTACCCGCAGGCTCGGGCTGAACAGGTCGACGAAACGGCCTTGCACCTTGTAGGCCTTATCCAAGGTGCGAATGGCCATGTAAGGACCTCGCCGGACCAGGAAGTAAGGTTGCTCCCGGTAGTTCTCACCTGCCTTCCCAAGTGCGTACTTCACCAGCATGCGCAGCCATCTCGACCCTGGGTCGGTATTAAGGAAACCGGGTTCCACGCCAACATAAACTGCCGTCCCCTTGCCCACCGACGCTTCCCAGACGGCAGGCACCGACTCCCCTTCCATCCGATAGAGCGACCTCCCCCCAGGAGGCGGTTTGTACAGGGTCACCGGATAGGTTCGCCGAGGCTCCCGTGATGTTGCTTCTTCTAATAAGTGGCCCAGAGAAAGTTCTCGACGGTAGTCTTCTTCACCCGATGACGGGCCAAGCGGAACGCAGAGGCGCGCCAAGTTCGAGTCGAATTCAGGGCTGGTGGCATCGAGGCATGCATCCCTACCAGGATTGGAAAGAACCTTTGCCGCCTGAATCGGCAGGCCCATTTGCGCGAACAAGGCTTCACCGGGGGAGGCCAACCCGATCCGCCGCCACCAGGACTCAGAGACCGCGTTGTAAGCGTCCGTGCCCCCGAAAAACACCAGCGTCCCGCCACGCCGCGTCCAGTCGGCCAGGGCGCGGTTTTGGCTCGCATCCGTCGGTTTGAGAAAATCGTACGAGGCGAGCAAGACTTTAGCCGACTCCAAATAGCCCGGCTCCGTCACACGGTCCAATGAGAGCACGTCCACAGGTACTCCCTGGCGCACGAGCGGTCGCGACAGACCAAAGAAGCCGTCGAAATCGCTGGGAGACGGCTCGGCGCGCTGCCACCCCATCGAATCTGCGATGAAGGTGCCGATCCCGCGGCTGCCTGCTTCCACTTCCCCCCTCGGATACCTCCAGAACTCGCTCAGGGCACCCGTCACTGTGTTAATTAACGTCTCATATTCTTTGGGAACATGCCCGTAGATTCGGTTCGGCCAGATCAGTGGCTCAAAGGTGTCCACCTGCGGGTACATCAGCGCCGCCAATACGTTGTCCCCGTAGCTGTGTCGATAGAAGTCCAGGGACATCGCGGGACTGTCACCCCAGGGGTCCATCATGAACCAGAGGCGCCTGCGTGTGCCGCGCACCAATTGATAAAAGGAGGAGTATTCCAAGTAGCCCACCTCAAATGGTTGGTTCCAAACCTCGGCGACCACTTCCTGCAAGGCGGGAATGTCGACCAGACTATGATGTGGCGTCGCCATCCGAATAAGGTAATAATTGATTGGGCTGTGCATTGCGAGCATGCGCGTCGCGGAAGGCTTCCGCTGCTGTACGGCCGTCAGGATCTCCTCCACCCAGCGCCGCATTAGGAACGCTTTGAGTTGCTCGGACTTGTAGCGTGCGTCCACGCTTCTATGAGGTGGTTCCCAAGGCATGCCGTATCTTGCCTTCCACTCCTGCTTAAAGGCTTCCGAATAGCCTGCCTGAGCCCAGATTTCGGGTTCGTCAAAGCAGAATCCAGTGGCGCCTGCGTCTAAGGGCCTGGTGTAATATTGCGTGGCGACATCAATCCTTGCCTGCGTTGGCACCTTATAGTAGTCAGTGGCCTCAATGCTGATGCCATCGCCGTGCCGTTTCACCATAGCGGCCTTCAGCTCTCGGGTCAGCGCCCCCACAGCCATATCAATGGGATTGCCGTCGCGCTTCACCTCCATAACGACCAAGGGATTACCGTTCCGATCGGTCTGATTCTCTTCGGCACGATCGCGGATTTCCCGCCCGTAGCGACTGTGGAGGAATGTTTGCGTCTTAAACCCTTTCTCGGCCCAGCTTGAGTACACGTTGAAATCCGTGGCAGGCGTCCATAGATAGAGCTGAACGGCATCGGCCGGCACGGCCATACGCGGGTCACACGGCTCGGCGAAAAAGAAACCGGTGTGTGGTTCATCGGGACGCGGAATAACGGTGCAACGCTCGCCGCTGCGCAAACCCATCATGGTCTCTACCGCGTCGCTCACGCCGTCTCCGTGGCGGTCTGGAAGGGCCAAGGTCAGCTTCACCTGGCAAACCGAAATAGGTCCGCCTCGAGCACGGAATTGAAATCGTAGCTCCCCGCCAAGCGGATGGTTCGACGGAATCGTCGCATGAAGCGTGTACTTCGTTCCGTCTTTCTCCATGCGAGTCGTCACTGGCTTAGCGTCCGACGAGGTGACGGTTACCTCCGTGGCCCCTTCCGCATCAAAGGTCAGCGTACACTCCGCCTGCGGAGGCACCACAACCCGATACGTCCAACCCCCGCCCGCCGTCGCTCGGCGCGCCCCTCTCTCAACTGAACTGCCGAAATCCTCCATCACAGCGCTAGCCTCTGCAGGCGTGCCGGGTACCAGGAAAACCGTTTGGCGGACCTCCCCGCGCAACGACGCCGTGATCCACGGACAACAAACAATCACGAGCAGAACTAGTGCAGTTCTGGGGTGCTCTTTCATGAATGTCCTTGGATGTCTGTTTTCTCCCAACCTGCCTCCTGACTCTAGATATCAAATCCCAATACAAGTGCAAACCAACCCGACGCCAGCGGATTACGGCTTCGGGCCTGACCACGATGAGGCACTGCTTCCGACCGGACCAGATTCGACGAGCAACCACCAGAAAAGCCTGTCAAACGAGCCAAGGCTGGTTCGCGGAGGGCGCCGTTTCAGTACCGCAAGGTGTTGCAGTTACACGAGGTCTTCGAGGAGAAGAATCCGTGAGCCAGAGGAACGCCGCAGTAGGGCCAGAAGCTACTCCCCCTGAATCGGTTGGCGTCTTCAGGAATCACGGCGCCTTCCCCCGATTGCAGCTAAGCGCCTCCCAAGAATTTCACAGCTTAGGCCAGACTCACTTCGGATTCTGCGGTTGCTCTTTCTTGCCAGACTCGACCCAGACTTGCCGTGACGCATCCAAATTCCGCCACTGTTTTCGCGCTCGAATCAGATCGAGCTTGAGCGTGACGATCTCATGCGGCCGAAGCTTGAGTCTCAGGGATTCGTGCTCCGGGTTTAAGCGTGAAATGATATCGCCCAGGAGATCGACCTTCGCCGCGGTAGCAACCTCACCCCAGGATACAAGTTGGACATTCGCAGGTCTGCCGTCCGCCTCATAAACTCTGAGCGTTGGGGAGCCATCGTTTTCCCGGTAGAATGCCGAAAGAATCACGTTCGGGGCGTCTAGCTTCAGAAAGGACTCGCTCGGCGGAAGGTTCGGCTTCTCGGCCTGCTCGCCGGAGATGACCGCCAGCAACGGCCGGTTGAAATCGAGGCCGGCTCTGAGCCGGTCATGATGCGCGTAACCGGAGTGCGGGATAAAGGCAAAACCCATTGACTGCGTGTGCGCCCAGTAAGACTCGTCCCAGGCATCGTACATCGAGAGCACCTGCCGGTACCCATTCTCAGCGCCGAAAAAGCCTTCATTGCCGCCGTGGACCAGCAGTAGTCCACGGTGGTCGTCCTCCAGGTCGACGAGGTTGAGCCCGGTAAAAGGCGCCTTGATTTCTTCGAAGAATTGCTTCGAGGTCATCCAGTCGCCGGTGGGGTACTTCTTCTGATAAACACCGCGCGGATGTACCACGCTGACCGCGAAGGGATAGTCGGAATAGATTTGAGGGGCGTCAAGCCGGGGGACCACGCGATGTTGAAGAGAATCAGCTAGCGTCGGATCGAGCCGCTGGTCAAGGAACAGTTTTGGGTGGACCTCCAGACGTCCTAACCCGGCGATCACCCGCACCTCCGTTTCGAATCGGACGCCTTCGGCCAAGTGGCCGCGAATGACCGCGCTCGCGATGACGGGGCCCTGCTCGCCAGGTTCAACGGATTCAATCCCCTCGGTCGAGTTGCGCATCGTTTCGCCCACGCGTGCCGTGAGCGCGAGAAGCGGCCGCGACGGATCTACAAAATCCTGGGGGTCGCCCCGACGCCGCAAGGAAACGATCGTCCCATGATATCGGTCGATTATTGCCGAGATCGTGCCATCGTCGAGGACGATCTTATCTTTCTGGGTGATCAGGCTCGCCGTCGCCTCCGCAGAGGCATGATCGGCCACTGGGGCGTCGCTGAGTTCGTAGGATTTGTATCCAACGGAAGGCACATCCTCAGCGACGAAAGCTAGCTGCGCTGAACCGTCTGCCGCCTTTAGCAACTGCGAGGGCACTGGCTTCCCTTGGGTGTCAACGATGTGCGTTGACTGCCCTCCACTCCAGGGCACGGTCACCAGATCTCGCCTCGAGTGCCCCAGGGAATTGAAAACCACCACGAGGCGATCGTTCTGCGGGTCGCGCTTTGGCAGCGCAATGTGCCGGGCGATATGGTGCAGGTTATTGTCGAGGACCCGCTGTGCCAGGACCTGGGCCTGATGCATGTAGCTCTCCCCGACTGAGCCGCAAAGCGCTTCACACTCGTCAACATCGTGGCCTTCGCCGATCAACAAGTCTCGCCAGGCTTCTTCCAGGTCCCAGGAAGGATAAACGTCCCACTGCGCATAAGGGCGGCCAAGCATTCCGCCCACCAAGGCGAAAGTCTCGGCGTCAAGGATGAGTCCTTCCGTCTGCCGGTTCATCCGCCGGATTCGGTCGCCGTTTTTACCGATGGACATGCCATGGAAGACGTCGTCGAGGCTGTATTGCACGGTTCTCAGCGACTGTGGCTTGAAGAGCGAAAGGTACTCGGAAAGCGTAACGGCTTGGACTTTGAGGTCGCGTCGCTGGGAGAACTCGCGAAATTGCGGCGCCATCAGTTCGCTGCGGCACATCCAATCCTTGCTCGGCATCAACTCTAGCCACTGGACAACCAATGGCCGCTCGAGCGCGCGAACCTCTGGTTGCTTAAGGACTTCCGCCCAACGCTCCGGCCACTGGTGGATTTGGAGTGGCGTGCGCGGTACCGCGACCAGTTTCGACCCATCGACGCCTTCCCACAGGATGGCTTCGTCCTTTTCAAAGGGCACGAAAGGTGTATGCCAGGTCCATTGGAAGAATAGACAAGCGTTGTGAAAGCCCGACAGCCGGAGGATTTGTGGCAACTGGGGAAAGAAATCAAATTCCTCTTCCCACCAGGTGCGGGGGCGGCGTCCGAAAAGCCGCTCCACTGCCCGAACCCCATATATACGCTGGCGGACATTCGACTCACCCTCGACGAAAAGCCCATAAGGTTGCCCATACGAGGCGCCGACTACTTCGATCTGTCCGCGGCGAATATAATCCCGCAGGCGTTCCAGCACCCGCGGAGCCTGCTCGGCCAGCTTCTCGTACCCCACGCCGTCGAAGTTCAACTCACCGCGCGCTCCAGTCGTATCGACCAGTCGCATCATGTCCTCGGCGGAGCTCGGCAGGACTTGATCACCCCAGTTCCAAGCCATATCGACCCAGTGCATATGATTGCCGAAAGTAAAGTAAACGACCTTGGGTGCTGTGCTGGTGGTGCGGACAGAGCTTCGGATTGCCGGATTGCCCTGCGCAACGAGCAGTGCAGGTAGTACTAGCAACAATACAAGGGAGTGAAAGAATCGGACGTACCTCATGATGTCCCCTCAACGAGTCGACTAGCGCGGGCCGCATTATCCGACTAAAGCCACTTCGCTACAACCTCAGTTCGCCCCCGTGACAAGTCACGGTTAGCTGAGTTATCGTGTACCGCTTTACTGTACCAGCCTCGGCATGATCTATCGGCCGTTCATGGGGGAAGGCTTTACGAGTGATTTTCTGGGCCGTGAGGAACGGTTGGGTATTGGCAATGCTACCCGGCGAGCCCCGTGGGCAAAGTGAGAGCCAAGATATGATTGATCGTGGACGTAGTCACGTACGCTGGTTTCTTGTGGTGTGGATGTTCGTGGTCAGCGCGGTCGCGTATCTCGATCGTGTCAACATTTCGATCGCGGGCAACGCCATCGCCACGCAGTTCCATCTGAACGACGTTCATCTAGGGTGGATCTTCGGCTCCTTCGTCCTGGCTTATGCCATCTTTCAAGCGCCCGGCGGCAGCCTTGCCGACCGCCTCGGCGCGCGTTGGGTCCTCAGCGCCGGCGTGCTCTGGTGGAGCGTCTTTACTTCACTCACAGCCCTCGTGCCTTCGGAAATCCGGGGAGCCGTCCTGATCTTCATTGCGGTCCGATTTCTGCTGGGCGCCGGTGAGGCAGTTGTCTATCCCGCCTCCAATCGTATGGTTGCCAATTGGATTCCCAGCGACGAGCGTGGAATTGCGAACGGCCTGATCTTCGCCGGCGTGGGGGCCGGCGCCGGAATTACCCCGCCCCTGGTCTCTTACATCATGGTTCACTATGGCTGGCGTTGGTGTTTCTATGGCAGCGCCCTAATCGGTTTGGCCGTGGGAGCGGTCTGGCTACTGTTGGCCCGAGATGATCCGGATCGGCATCCCTGGGTATCGCCGTCAGAGCTGACCCTGATCCGCTCGGGGCTCGGCGAAGAACCAACCCGGCACGTCGCCTCAACTCCTTGGCGGGCCTTACTAAGGAGCAAGGATCTCGTCGCCGTAACGCTGAGCTACTTCTGCTACGGTTATGTCGCCTATATCTTCTTTACCTGGTTCTTTATTTATCTGACCAGGGTCCGTGGCCTGGACTTGAAATCCGGATCCAATTACACGATGCTGCCGTTTCTCGCCATGGCGGTTTGCTCACCAGTAGGAGGGATTGTCGCTGACTGGCTCACCCGGCGATACAGTAAACGCGTGGGGCGGTGCGGGATTGCGATCTTCGGGATCAGCCTGGCTGCAATCTTCATCGTTTTGGGAGCCCGAGCACACAGCCCTCAGCTTGCCAGTGTTATGCTCGCTGGAGGTGTGGGTGCGCTTTACCTCTCGCAGAGCTCTTTCTGGTCTGTCACTGCTGATGTTGCCGGACCTTGGGCGGGAACTGTATCCGGCACGATGAACATGGGTGGCCAGTTCGGAGGAGCTTTGACCGCTGTTCTAACCCCCGCCATCGCTACCCACTTCGGGTGGACTGCCTCTTTCTTGGTCGCGGCCGGGGTCTGTTTCCTGGGCTCTGTGCTTTGGCTATTGGTGGATCCCAACCGAAAACTGGGTCGAGATCAGTCCGCGTAGCGGCGACGGAGCCGCCCCAGAGCGACGACGCAGCGAACTGCTACCCGCCGAAAGCCGTTCGCCTCTGCCGCCATTCATCAATGAGCACATCGATGTTCCGCCAGGTGCGCGCTGAGTCCACGGTGATGTTGTCAACAGGTGAGAGGATGAAACCCGCCGGTCCGAGTGTCTCGATCGCCTGGGCAACGGCCGCGCGCACCTCGTCTTCGCTGCCCATTTCCACCGTCACGGCGCCGGAAACCCCGCCCCAAAGACACAGCTTGCCGCTGGCTTGCTTCTTCAGAAGCTCCATATTGGTGTGGCTGCCTTGCACGGGATCGACACCAATCAAGACGTCCACGCCGGCTTCCAGGTAGAAGTCCAGCATTGGCGTCGTACCGCTGGAACAGATGTAACCGAAGAGCGTACCGCACTCGTGGGCGAGGGCAACCTCGGATTTAAGCCGAGGCAGCATAACGTCTCGAAAGAACTTCGGCGTGATGAAATCACATCCCTCGTACCACGCCCGCTTGATGAACAGTTCCACTGGCGCGGAAAGGACCACCGCCATGCGCTGCAGGTTCCACTCGTGGATGATGTCCAGAAGCTCGGCGCAGAATTCCGGCTGGTCGTGTGCCAGGAACGTGAAGTTTTGAATGCCGCAGAGCCAGTTCGCCAAGTCCGCCCCAACACCCCAACCGCCCGCAACCAAAACACCTTGCTCTGCGGCGAAAGCGCGGGCTCGGCGCGCCTCGTCTTTGAACTGGGCGATATCTTCGTCGCTCGGTGGCATGAGCAGGTAGCGCAAGGCGTTGAGTTCCTTGGCCCCGGTAATCAGCGGCTCGAGGCTGTGTGAGACACCGTAGTCATCCACGAACGGGAGGTGGCCGCCGTGCGGCCAGTCCTCGGCGAGTCGGATGCTCTTTCGCAACTTTCCGCGAGGCGTCGTGTACTCCTTTTGCAGGATGCCGTAACCTCCGGGAAGTTCTTCTCGCCACTCGCGCGTCTCCACGGCGGGATGGGGCCGTACTGGCAAACCGCGGAGGTCGGGGTGCTCCGGCCGCGCTGGACGCGGGGCGCCGGGAATGAAAAGGAAGGAGTCCAGGCCCCTGGCGCGCTCGGACAAAACCAGTTGATACAGGTCCTCACGGCATTGCCGGCGCAGGGCCGTGAAGCTCATGAAGCAGCAGGGAATGTAATCAGCCCGCTGATGCTTAAGGACGCACAGCATCCGTTCTCTTGAACTCAGTTCAGGCATTCGTAGGGCTCCACAACCCGAGAGGGTTGCCCGTAGCGCAGGGTCAAAATATCAACCTCCAGCGCCGCGCGAGATCGAAACTGTGATCGATTGCTGAGGATTGCGAAGTGGAAGAGTAAACATGGGCCGAGAAGGCTAACAAGGGGACTGGATAAGATCAATCACTTCAATTTGAACGAGAATATTGGCAGGGGCAGGCGTTGGCAACCGGTTGTTCAACGTTTACTGCAACGGGACCACCTTGCTGCGCAGCTTCGACATCTTCAAGGAGGCGGGCGGAGAGAATCGAGCGGTGGACAAGACATTTCACGGACTGCAGCCCAACGCCCAGGGTAAGCTGATTTTAACCTTGGAACCCGTAAAGGATCACGCCTCAGTCAACGCAATCGAAGTGATTGAGGAATCCATGTCGCCTTCCCGGAAAATGGCCTGCCGATTCTGCTCTGCCATTAAGGAAGTGCATACGGCGAATGCCGCGTGTCGCGCGCTTCGGAGCCAGAACCGAGAGTGATTACAGGCTGCAACTGCGCGAACATGTGAGTATGCTGTGGTGCGATAAGGGTAGCGTAACGTCTTTTGTGTAAATTTGGGTTTTGAAGAAGAAAGAGGGTGTACTTTTTCGAGAGCGGGAAAACTCTACGAAGGAGGTACACCCTCATGCGAGAACTGGAAGTCCTCGACAAGGGGCATCTTAAGCT
>JAIQGA010000249.1 GCA_020072925.1 Terriglobia bacterium
AGCCCGGCCGCGAACGAGTCGCGCACCTGCTCCAGCCGGGGACGCCAGATGATGTGGTACCCGTAGGGCGTCTGCACCGGCTCCGACAGCTGGCCCGGCCCGAGGCCCCACGCCGCGTCCTCGAACGCCTTCACCATCGTGCCCCGCGACACCAGCCCCAGCGAGCCGCCGGCCTTCTGGCCTTCCGGCGTAGCGAGATATTTCGCGCGTTGTTCGATGACCGCGGAGGCATTCTCCAGGTCATCCTTGATGACCACGTCGCGGACCTTGCTTTCGGCGGCTTTGATGCGCGCAAGCACTTTGGAGTCGCTGCGAACCGTGAGCGCGAGAATGGCGGCTTCAGTGACTGTGCGGTCCGGTTCGGAGTCGGATCGGTCGACGACGTTGAAAAGCATGTCGGTGGCCTGCGGCGAATCGAATTCGCCCAGCGCCCCGTAACAGAAACGGAGCAGGTTCAGGTCGCGCTTATCCTCCTGAAGTTTCCACAGGGCGTCGAGGGCCGGCTCTCCGCCGATGAAGGCCAGCGACTGGGCGGCGAACTCCGCCGTGCGGTCGTCTTTCAGGGCCGCAACGAGTTGCGGGACGAGGCCGGGGCCGGCCGCAAACGCCGCGCGATAGAGCGCCTCGCTCGCCGCCGGATTCGGTGAACTCAGAATCGCCCAGAGAAGCTCCGGCGCCCAGTCGCCCGGCAGGACCGCGTCATCGCCCTCCGGCACAGGCGTTTCGGCAGGCTTCGCTTCGGGCGGTTTTATCTGCGGCGCCGCAGGCTGCTGCGCCCGGCTGAATGCCGCGGACAAAAGGCAGAGGGCGGCCAGGAACATGAAGGCCCGAAACCACTCTTTCCGATAGCCTGGATCAAATCCTTCGTTGTGCATGCCTAAGTTCACTTGGATGCCGTGCCGCGCAAGAGAGTTGGAGATTTCCGCCGACGCCGCAGAGGCGGAAACCGGATGGCTCGCGAGTCTGCAAAGTCAAGGCGAAAGGGCTCACGTTCTGTCTTCAGCGAGCGCGCGGTTGGCCGTCGAGCAGCGGAGGCAACTCGCGGAGGTCGTCGAGCAGCACGTCGGGAGGGGCTTCCTGGAGCGAGGACGCCCCAAAGCCGTACGTCACGCCGCAAGTCCAGACGCCCGCATTCCGTCCCGTGAGCACGTCCGTATCCGAGTCCCCGACTATGAGCGTCTGCCGGGGAGAAGCCTGCAGGTCCGCCATCAGCTTGTGAAGTCCCATCGGGTCCGGCTTCTTTTGAGGAAAACTATTACCTCCGTAAATATAGGCAAACCTCTGAGCGATGCCCAGCCGGGTCAGCATCTCCTGGCTGAAGCGGACGGGCTTATTTGTCAGCACGGCCAGCTTGCGGTTGCGCAGCTCTTCCAGGGCCTCCGGGACGCCGGGGTACATTCGGGTATTGTCGAGCATGTGCTGGCGGTAATATTCGAGAAAGTAAGCCAGCCCTTTCTGCACGTTTTCTTGGGAGGCGAGGTCGCCAAGCGCGCGCGTCACCAGCGCGGTCACGCCGTGGCCCACGTAGGACGCGATGAGCTCGAAGGGGAGAGGGACAAGCCCCATTTGCTCCCGCATGGCATTGACGCTCAACGCCAGGTCCTTCTTGCTGTCCACCAGCGTCCCGTCCAGGTCAAAAACCACAAGATGAATTTGCTGCCCTGCTTGCCCTGAAATGGTCATGGCAGATCGATTATCTCATGCTCCCGGGGGCGCAGTCTCGGCGCCCGGTTCCAGCGCCCGCAGGACCAGCGCCGCCTCCTCCGCCGGGATGGGATTGAAATAGAATCCCTCGCTGCCCAGGTAGCGCCGCTGTCCTTCGACCTCGGGATGAATTTCAATATGCCAGTGAAAATCTTCGGTCAGGGTTTTCCACCAGTCCTTGGCAGGCTTGTGCGCTTCGAGGTTGGGTTCCGTGTGCACGACCATGTGCAGCGCGTCGGAGATTTTCTCGATGCGCTGCAAGCACGACTTCAGAAATGTCGCCAGCGACGTCAACCGGCCCGGCTGCGCCAGATCCTTCTCGAAGGAAGAGGAGTGTTCCAGGGGCAGCACCCAGAGCTCGTAGGGCGTGCGCGAGGCGAAAGGACACAGGGCGATGAAGTCGGCATTCTGGTCCACCGTGCGTTTTTCCGTGCGCTTCTCCTGCTCGAGAATGTCGCAATACAGGCAGCGCTCCTTGCGGAGGAAATGAAAGCGACTCCAGCGGAATTCTCTCTCCAGTGACTGCGGTAAGACCGGCGAGGCCAGAATCTGGGAATAGCTGTGTCCCCGGAGGGTCGAGCCGGGGGAATGCTGGTCCTTGAAGAGCGAGACATAGCGGAAGCGTTTGTCGCGCTTCAGGTCCAGGATGCGGTCCCGGCAGACTTCCGCCACCTTGGCCACCTGCTCCGCGGGCATCTCCGCCATCGTCACGCCGTGCCGCGGCGTTTCGACGACGATCTCGTGCGCGCCCACAGGATTCATGCGGTCAAACAACCCTTCCGCCCGACGGTCGGGGCCGCCCTCGATTTGGAACACCGGCGCGCGGTCGTGAAACACGCGCACCGCCCAGCCCCCCTTCGGATCGGGGCGCTCGAGAATCGCTTTCGGCGTCAGGTGCTCGTTCCCACCGCAGAAAGCGCACACTACCCCCGAATCGTGGGCATCAGGCATGACCGGCCGCTTCCCCGTCAGCACCCACCGCCGCGTTACCGCGTCCAAACGAAGTTCTGCCATAAGCCTGGCCTTTCCGAGGATTTTTGTTTCCGGGCTCGAGTCCGATCACTCGGCGCCGTCTTGCCGGCGTTGGCGAGGGCTGGAATTTCAAGACTCGACATTCTAGCCTGAAAACCCCCCGCCGTCATGGGAGACTTGACGGGATCCCGCAAAGATTCTCGCCCGCCGATTGGCCGGTGCGAATCTCATGGGTCCTCGAACTCGCGCCCCGGGACTCTCGACGGGTCGCTCGCGCTGTGGTACGTTTTCTCTTCGGGACAAATACTGACTTACACGAGGACTATGGCTGAAATTTATCCTTTCCGCGCTCTTCACTACAATCTCGTGCAGATCCCTGACCTCTCGAAGCTCGTCACGCAACCTTACGACAAGATCACGCCCGCGATGCAGGCGCGCTATTATGAGGCCAGCCCCCGCAATCTCGTCCGCATCATTCGCGGGCGCACGCGGCCAGAGGATGACAAGCAGGACAACATTTACGTGCGCGCGGCGGGCGAATTTCAAGCCTGGATTGAAAATCGCGTCCTGGTTTCAGAAGCTGAGCCGGCGCTTTACCTCTACGATCAGGAATACGAGGTCCCCGGTCAACCCGGCGTGCGGAAGAAGCGGCGCGGCTTCATCGCGCTCTTGCGCCTCGAAGATTATTCAGCGCGCGTCGTCCACCGGCACGAAGAGACGCTCTCCGGGCCGAAGGCCGACCGGCTGGATTTGCTTCGCGCTACGCGCGCGCACTTTGGCAAGATCTTCATGCTGTACCGCGATCCCGAGGGCGTCGTCGAAGGGCTGCTGGCGCCGGCGGCGCGGCAGAAACCCTGGGAGCAGGCGACCGATGAGTACGCCACCGTACATTCCGTGTGGCGCGTCGCCGACCCGCAGACGATCGAGCGGGTGGTGGCGGCGTTGCGCGACAAACCCCTGGTCATCGCCGACGGCCATCATCGCTACGAAACCGCCCTCGCCTATCGCGACGAGTGCCGGGAGCAGCAGCGGCCGGACGGCCGCGCGGAATACGTTATGGTGACCCTCATCCGCATGGAGACCGATGGGCTGACGATTCTGCCCACGCATCGCGTGGTGCATGGTTTACCGAGCTTCGACTGGCCACAGTTCACAAGCGCAGCCCGCACCTACTTTGATTGGGGGGGCATTCCACCCTCGGAGCCAAGGGAGACGCAGGTGCACCGCGTGCTCGGCCTGCTGGCGCAAGTGGGGCGCGAGCGTCCCACCCTGGGGGCTTACGCCGGGCCAGGGCGCGCGGCGCTGCTCCGCCTCCGCCGCGACAGGGACCTGGGCCGGATGCTCCCCGAGTTGCCCGCCGGCTTGCGCGGCTTGGACGTGGTCATCCTGCATCGCCTGGTGCTGGAAAAAATCCTGGGGATCGACCGCCAGGCCGTGCGCGAGGAGAAGAATATTTCCTATTACCGCGAGTTCGAGGCCGCGGCGGCCGAGGTCGACCAGGGCCGCGCCGCGGTGTGCTTCGCGCTCAACCCCACACCCGTGGAAGCCGTGTGCGACAACGCGCTCGCCGGGCAGGTACTGCCGCAAAAATCCACGGACTTCTATCCCAAGCTGCTCTCGGGGCTCGCCGGCTATTGGCTGGATAATCCCAACGGCTTGTGACGTGAATCTGGCTTCCAGCGAACCGTATTGCGGCGGCATAGGCGGCGCCGAATGGAGATTCTCTGCGTCCTCCGTGCCTCTCGAGCGTTCACACAGAGACCACGGGGCGTCTCGGTGAACTCCGTGTTTAATCTTTTCTCCCTGATCAGAACGCTGCGAGTGGAGTGGAATTCGTGCGAGACGCAGCGCCGCGAACCTGCGGTTCACCCACGGGACAGCCGCGTCGCGAGCGGAGAGCGTGCGCCGCGCATCTAGGGGAAGCCCGCTGCGGAAGCGGTCCGGGGGCTCAGTTGGGAGGGCCGAAGGATTTCACGGCGTCGGCGACGTTGTCATAGACATCGAAAATGGTTACCAGTTTGGTGATATGTAATTGTTCATTAAACTTCTTCGTGAGATTCGCCAGCTTGATGCTGGCGCCCTGGCTCTGGGCCGAGGTGTATCCGGCCACCAGCGTCCCCAACCCCGCGCTGTCGATGTAGCCGACGTTGGCCAGGTCGAAAATCAGGCGGGTCTTCCCTTGCGCCAGAAGCTCCTTGATCCTGGTTCGCAATTGATTGCTTTCCTGGCCGAGCGTCACCCGGCCGGTGAGTTGCACCACCGTGATGCCCTCGGTATCGGTTTCAACAATCTGCAAGGCCATGCTGGTTCTCCTTCGCGTTCGCGGTCGGTCGGCACGCGAGGCGCTATGCTCAGATCTCCTGCTGGGAGGCGTTAATCGAGACGGTTATTGTATAGGGGCCGACCGGAAATGTAAATCGCGGAGTGTTGGGACAGGATTGCCCAAACTGCCGACGGGACGTAAAACGTCCGCAACGCGGGCAGACCATTTTGCACTGGTGCGGCTCGAGGCGGCTGGCACACACCGGACAAAACTGCTGGGGAAGCTCTGCCGCCGGCCTTTCGGGCGGCCCTTGCGCGCTGGCCAGCCGATTGAGTTCGTCGTAGGCAAAGCTCTCAATGCGCCCGGTCGTGCGGTTATTGGTGATGGAAGCGACGTTGCCATTGCTCGCCGAGTTCTGCACGAAGCTGTAGGTGAAATCCAGCACCACCACCGAGCCGTTGCTGTGCGTGACGCGCATGGTGTAGGGCTGGAGCCGCGTGTCGTAAGTATAAGTCGCGTTCAGTCCCTGGAGGGTCTTCGAGAGCCCAAGGTGGCGCTGGCCAAGGGTCGTGCCGGATTCCACTCCGCTCGCCGCAGCCGATACAGCACATGGCGGCGCAGCGGGTGGCCTTCCGGCAGCCGAGGGTGATCGAAATCCTCCGCCGGGTCGTGGGTCATTCCGAGTTTTTCCATGACGCGTTGGGACCGTAGGTTGACCGCCGCCGTGAATGACACCAGGGCTTCGAGTTCCAGCACTTCAAAGGCATAGCGGATGATTTCCTGGCCGCCCTCTGTGGCCAATCCCTGGCCCCAGTGGTCGGCCACGATCCTCCATCCAATTTCCACGCAGGGCGTGAAATGCGCCTGGAAAGTTGGCACTGATAGGCCCATGAACCCGACGAATGCGTGGTCCGGCAGCAGTTCCGCAGCGAATAGACCGAAACCGTATTGCTCGAAATGACTCTCAATGCGAGCCGCGAGCGCGTCACTCTCTTCACGGGTGAGCGGTCCGGGCATGAACTCCATGACCCGCGGGTCGGCATTCAACATCGCGAATGGCTCGCGGTCGGAATCCCGCCAGCGCCGCAGGAGCAGTCGTTCTGTTTTCAGAACCGTCATATCGCCCGCCCCGAGCATAGCAGTCGTGGTTGAGATCGGCAAAGCAACTCGCTGAGGTCTCGCGGCGCCCAGGACGCGAACATGCATTGCCAGGGCCGCGGGCGTTGTTTATGATGCACAGCGGTGCCTTTGCACATTGGCGAAAAACATTGTCGCCATGTCATGCTGAGCGCAGCGAAGCATCGCGGCATTTGTCCAGTTACGCAACTACCGAGATCCTTCGTCACCTGCGGTTCCTCAGGATGACAAGTTACGTGATTTTCAAGCAGACTTAAGGGGTCGCGAGAATGTCCCCGGTGGGGAATCCCATGTCCTTAATGATGCAGGAAATCCTGGAGCAGCCGGAAGTGCTACGGAGGACGTTCCGGGCGGAATGCGAGCACGCGCGCGAATTCCAGGCTTTCGCGCGCAAGCAGAACTTTCGCCTGGTGGTGCTGGTGGCGCGTGGCACGTCGGACAACGCCGCGCGTTTCGGGCGCTACCTACTGGAACTCACCACCGGCATTCCCGTCTCGATGAGCGCGCCCTCCATCCACACGCTCTACCACGCGCGGCTGGATTTGCGGCAGGCGCTGGTGATCGGCATCTCGCAGTCCGGCGAAGGCACGGACATCAACCTGGTCCTGAAGGCGGCGCGCCGCCAGGGCGCCTACACCATCGGCATCACCAACGAAGCGCGCTCGACGATGGCGAAACTCGTAGATGATGCCTTTCTGGTGCGCGCCGGCCGCCAGCGCTCCGTGGCTGCGACGAAAACCTATACCGGCCAATTGCTGCTCTTCTATCTGCTCGCGTGCGGGCTCGGCTCGCACATCACGCTTGAAGGGGTCAGCGAGCTGCCCGACCGTGTCAAACAGACGGTCAAGCTGGTTCCGGAGATTGGCAAACTGGTCGAGCGCTACCGTTACATGCGGGCCTGCGTGGTGGTGGCGCGGGGCATCAACTACGCCAACGCCTTCGAACTGGCGCTCAAGCTGATGGAGACTTGCTATGTAGTCGCAGAACGATTCTCCGCCGCGGACTTTCTGCACGGTCCCATCGCCCTCATCGAGCGCGGCTTTCCGGTGCTGATCCTGATGCCGCCCGGAAAAGTCTTTCGCGAGCTCCAGCATCTCACCGAACGACTGCGCCGCCTGCGCGCCGAGACGCTGATCTTTTCTTCGGCAAATGCACACCTTCCCGCTGCCACCCGCATCATCCGCGTCCCAGGCGACATCCCCGAAATCTACACGCCCATCCCTTACATCGTGCCCGGGCAGATTTTCTCCGCGCTGCTGGCAGAGGTCAAAGGCCTCGACCCGGACAAGCCGCGGGAGCTGCACATCGTGACGCGAACGGTCTAAGAAAGATTGTCCGTAGTCAGTAGTCCGTTTTCAGTTGCAGAGACACTTGCCAGGACGCCGTGTCCTTTTGCAGCGGACAACGAACAACTGACCACTGACTCTGACAAGTTTACTCTTGCCCGTTGCTTGCCTTTGCGATTACCCTGACAGGTTAACCTCATTGCGCCTGGAAGGGCTGAAGGGAGCACTTATGGAAATTGGCTTTTACGGCCACGTTCGTCAATACCACAATCTGAAGCATGAGATTGATGTCGCCATTCACGAGGTGCTGGAAAGCGGCGCCTATGTCATGGGTCCACGGGTCAAGCAATTCGAACAGGAGCTGGCGGCTTACTGCCACACCAAGGAAGCGGTGGGCGTGAACTCCGGCACGGACGCGCTCTGGCTGGTGTTCCTGGCCTTGGGGATCGGGCCGGGCGACGAGGTCATCACCACCTCGAACACCTTCTTCGCCACGGCGGAAGCGATCTGGTTTGTGGGCGCGACGCCGGTTCTCGTGGACATCGATCCGAAGACCTGCAACATCGACACGAACCTGATTGAGGCAGCGATCAGCCCACGCACCAAGGCCATTGTCCCCGTGCACCTCTACGGGCAGCCGGCGAAGATGCGCGAGGTGGCGCGCATCGCGAAAGCCCACAAGCTCCTGGTCATCGAAGACAACGCGCAGGCGCTGGGCGCGCGCGGCGATGACTTCGCGCTTGGAGAATTGAGCGACGCCATGTGTACCAGCTTTATCATTCAGAAGAATCTTGGCTGCTTTGGCGACGGTGGCGCGGTGGTTACCAACAACCCCGACATTGCTGCGGGCGTGCGCAAGTTGCGCAACCACGGCTCGACGAAGCGCTCCCATCACAGCATGGGCTACAACAGCCGGTTGGATGAAATCCACGCGGCGGTCCTGAGCGTCAAGCTGAAGCATCTGGACGAGTGGAACGACCTGCGTCGGGCTCGCGCCAAGGAATACGACGCCGGGCTCGCGGACACCGGCCTGCAACTGCCATACGCGTTGCCGGGTTATCGACACATTTATCATCTCTACGTCATCGAGACACCGGACCGCGATGGGCTCCAGGAGCACCTGAAGGCCCAGAAGATCACGGCGCTCACGCACTATCCCATCGCCATCCATCAGCAGGAGGGATACCCCTGGGGTCGCCCAGCACGGATTGCCGGGTCGCTCGCGCACACCGAACGCTCCGCTGCGCGCGTCCTTTCCCTGCCCATGTATCCGGAGTTGACGCAGGAGGAAACGAAAGTCACGATCGAGGCCGTGCGCGCCTGGGCTAAACAGCACGCCGGCAA
>JAIQGA010000250.1 GCA_020072925.1 Terriglobia bacterium
AGATGTCGACCGCGCCTCCGGTGGCTGCGGAGAGGGCCGAATTGGCGACGCGTCGACCGTTGATTAGTACGAGCGTTGGCAGGTTGCGAATCGAGATGTTGCCTTCACCAGGGTTGGCGCTGTTGTTGTTCAGCTCGGCACCGATATTAGCGCTGCCGGCAAAGGCAGGATCGACCTTTTTCAGCGTCGTCAAAATGTCGGCCGCCCCAGCCTCCTGGATTTTGGTGGTGGTGACGATGTTCACCGAGCCGAGAAAGGAATCCGAGCTGGTGGGCCTGGTTTACGCCCTGACGCCCAAGCCGCGCAATCAGGATTTGCCCTGGTACGAACGGCCGGGGTACATCGCGGTTGGCGTGCTCGGTCTGTGCACGGTTCTGAATATTCTGTTCTGGTAACGATTATGGGTTTGGACATTCGCTGGCCAATTGGAATTATCTTTACCATCTACGGCGCCATCCTCATGATTTATGGGAAGACCCTCGATCCCTCGGCCTTCGAGTCCTCCCTGGGCGTGAACATCGACCTGTGGTGGGGACTGGCGTTGCTGGTCTTTGGCGTGTTCATGGGGGCACTGGCGTACAGGGCTTCACGCCGCAGTCAGCCATGACGGAACTCCGCTGGAATCCCACCGTTCGCGAATGGGTTTCGACGGCCTCGCATCGCCAGGAGCGGCCCCAGATGCCCAAGGACTGGTGCCCCTTCTGCCCGGGCTCGGGGCGCGTGCCGGACCACTACGACGTCTACATCTACCCCAACGATTTTCCGGCCTTTTCGATTCCGGCACGCGAGCCGGCGATCCAGGGCGACGATTTCTACCGCGTCGGGCGCTCGCACGGAAAGTGCGACGTCGTCCTCTATCATCCCGATCACCACACCTCCCTGCCGCAACTTCCGCTGGGCCATTTGGTGAAACTGGTACGGCTCTTGCGCCTCTGGCGGCGAAGGTTCGAGGAACTCAAAGCCACGCCGGGCATTCGCTATGTTTTGATCTTTGAAAACAAGGGCGCGGTGATTGGTGTCACCATGCCGCACCCGCACGGGCAAATCTACGCGTTCCCCATCATTCCCCCGCGCCTGAAATTGGAACTGGCGGCGGCTCGCGCGCATCAGCGGCGGCGCCGGCGCTGCCTGTTCTGCGACATCCTGAAGAAAGAGCGCGACGACGGCCGGCGCATCATCACGGAGAACGCCACGTTCACGGCGTTCATCCCCTTTTACGCGCGCTGGCCGTATGAGGTCCACATCTACCCGCGCCGCCACTTGGAGGCGCTCGATGCCTTCCGGCCGGCGGAGGAACGCGGCCTCGCGGAGATTCTGAAATGGGTGACGCAAAAATACGATAACCTGTTCGGGATGTCGTTTCCGTACATGATGCTCCTGCACCAGGCGCCCACGCGCGGCCAATTCCCGTACTTTCACTTTCATATCGAGTTCTATCCGCCCCATCGGAGCAAGGACAAACTGAAATACCTGGCCAGTGTCGAGTCGGGCGCCGGAACGTTCCTGAACGATTCGCTGGCGGAAGAAAAAGCCGCGGAGCTGCGGGCCGTGCCGCCCGTGCGGCGGGGTGAGTTGGCGGGAAGCGGAAAGCAGTAGGCAGAAAGCAGAAAGCGGAAAGCAGGACCCGCGAAGCAGTCGGTGTCGGGAGAGGGCAATTCGAGAGTCTCCCGGAGGATTCGACGAACGGTTTCGAAATTGTGGGCGTGATCCTTGGGGTCATTGTCCTTTGGGAGTGGGTTTATTGGTATAGGTCGGACCGCCTCGTGAGGAAGTACAACGCACGTATACACTTTTCGGTTGGTAGGTAGATCGCGGGCCTTCAGGACCGCAATTACGGTACGGACAATGTCAAGCGGGTCGCAGGCCGTGACAACTTCGTGTTTGCAGAGATGACCAGTAAGCCGCCAATTGCATTCGGCCTACGAGCCATTTCACGGAGGGATGGAAAGGAATCCACCGGGTGGGCGGTCCGGGGCGGAAGGACAGTTCACTCTTTTCTGCCTTCCGCTTTCTGCTGACTGCCTTCTGCCGCATCGCATGACGATCTGAGGAGCTTACCAATGGGCGAGGGAACGCGAGCCAAGGGAATGCGCGGCCACCGAGATTTGAAGGTTTACCAACTTGCTTACAGCCTTGCCATGCATATCTTCAAAGAGACGAAGACCTTCCCTCAGGAGGAGCGTTACTCACTGACCAGTCAGATTCGGCGTTCCTCAAGGAGTGTGGCGGCAAATATTGCAGAGGGATTTCGAAAGCGGCAATACCCGAGCATGTTTGTAAGCAAGCTGGCGGATTCTGACGCCGAAGCCACGGAGACACAGGTCTGGCTCGATTTTGCTCGTGATTGCGGTTACTTGTCGCCCGAACACCACGGGGAACTCATCGAGCGCTACGCGGAAATTGGAAGAATGCTGCACAGTATGATCGAGCGCCCGGAACGATTCGCGCCCTCGATTCATACTAACGTTGCGGCTTAGGCTGGGTTTCTGGCTGCTGCCTTCTGCTTCGTGCCAAGAAGGCAGAAAGCGGAAGGCAGTAGGCGGAAGGCGCGGCGGGTCGAGGACAAGTGCTCTTACGGTCCGTCTTCGGCAGGCCTTTACCGGCCACGCAGGCCCCGGAGATAACAGAACTGGAAACGCACGCTTTTTCAGCGTGAAGACCAAATGAGGAGTGCTTTGTGCCAACGGCCTTCTGCTTTCTGCCTACTGCCTAGTCCGAGGCGAACTCATGATTGAGAAAACATTTCGAGACATCTACGGCGCGGCGCCGGAAATTCTCCTGCGCCCGCCTGGCCGCGTCAACCTGATCGGTGAGCACACCGACTACAACGACGGCTTTGTGCTGCCCGCGGCCATCGACCGCTCCATCGAGTTTGCCGGACGGCGCCGCGCCGACCGGCGCGTACGCGCGCATTCCCTCGATTTCAACGACCAGGTGGAGTTCAGCCTGGATGACATCCAGAAGGACGCGCAGCATACCTGGAGTAATTACCTTCGCGGCGTCTCGAAGTTCTTGGAGGAGGACGGTCATCGCCTGGCGGGCGCCGACCTGGTGTTCGGCGGGAACGTCCCGCGCGAGGCGGGACTGAGCTCCTCTGCGGCAGTGGAGGTCGGCGCGGCGGTGTTCTGGAAGAGACTGCTTGGGCTCGAACTCGATCCCGTGTACGTTGTGAAGCTGGCGCGGCGGGCGGAGAACCAGTTTGTGGGCGTGCCCTGCGGAATCATGGACCAGTTCATTTCCGCGCTCGGGCGGCAGGAGCACGCGCTGTTCCTCGATTGCCGCGACCTCACATATCGCCGCGTGCCGCTCCGCGAGGGCATCAAGATTGTGGTCTGCAATTCCGGCGTCAAGCGCGCACTGGCGCAGTCCGAATACGAAGTGCGCCTGAATCAGTGCCGGCAGGCCGTGGCACAGATCGCCAGCACGGGCCTGGCGGTGAAATCGCTGCGCGACGTCGAGCCGGCCGACCTCGAGACGGCGCGGGACGCACTCACCGAAATCCTGCTTCGCCGCGCGCGCCACGTGGTGACGGAGAACGCGCGCGTCCTCGAAGCGGTGAAGGTGCTCGAAGGGGGCGACGTGGAGCGCTTCGGCGAGCTCATGAATGCCTCGCATGAAAGCCTGCGCGACGATTATGAGGTCAGCTCCAAGGAACTGGATGTCCTCGTCGAGCTGGCGTGGAAGCAGCCCGGCGTGCTGGGCGCGCGCATGACGGGCGCGGGGTTTGGCGGCTGCACGGTGAACCTGGTGCGCGCCGAGGCCGCGGACGCGTTTGCCGAGACCGTGCGCCGTGGCTATCACGAGGCGCTCGGCCTGACGGCGGAGATTTACATCTGCCAGGCGTCGGACGGCGCGCTGGCTGCGTAGGCGCCAGCTCAACTCTGAGATTTCAGGGTGTGGCGGTTCCGCGCAGAATCAAAATGAAAAACACCACGAGGAGGATAATGAAAAGCGCGCGGGTCATGGGACCGGCGGGGCCCTCGACGAACGGGCAAGGCGCCGCCGGACGCGTTCGTCTCACCAGGTACCAGGGAAACATGAAGAGCCACAGAAAAAGCGTGCCCATCCCCCAGCGCAGCGGCTTCGGCAGGCCCTTTTCATGCGCGTCATAAAAAACCCACCCGGAGGTAAGAATCTGCACGCCGCCCAGCGCCAACTGGCTCTTCACGGGGCCGAGCAGGCTGAGAACGATCGAGACCACAACGATCCACACCCCCAAGAAAATAAGAAAAAACCGACCGGGAAAACCCACGGGTGGTTCCAGTTCGGCCGTGGCGATAATCTCGGGTGGGGCGGCTGCGGGGGAACGTTGCAGGCGGGCGATGTGCGTGGGATCGATGGGAACCTTACAGGCAACGCAGACCCGGCAATTGGGCGCCAGCAATTGGCCACAGTAAGGGCAGGGAAACGGCTCGCGGGGCAGCGCCGCGTCCGGCGCGGCACCTTCGGGATCTTCTCCCGTCGTTTCGCGCGGTTTTTCTCTTTCAATCACTCAATCACCCAATCACTCAATGGCTCAATTATTTCTCGTTCCACCCTTCGTGCTCCTGCCAGTCCAGAATAACCCGATAGGTCTCTTCGCGGGCGAGTTGATTGAAGGTGCGCAGATTTCCCTGGGCGCGATTGCCGCCCTGTGACTGGTAAAACCAGTCCGCTTCCTGGGCCAGGGTCAGGGCATCGCCCGAGGCGAAGAATTTTTTCTCGGCGTAATGGTAAGGCGTGGGCGGATGCTCGCGGGGATTATAGATTCGGTCCACGCGCACCTCCGGCCGCGCCGACAGCGCGCCCTCGTGTTCCAGTTCCTGGAGCGCCTTCACCACGAAATAACCGTTCACAACGTGGTCGATGTGGCCTTCGCTCGGCGGGTGGGCGGTGTAAATCACCGCAGGCTGGAGTTTCTTGATGATTTCCTTGACCGCTGCGATCACTGAATCGCGAGAATAAGGAAGGTTTGGCCGGACCAGGCCCGTGTAGGGCGCGTGGTCGCTCGCCAGGAGGACGGAGAGATAGGGATGGGAGGGCTCGACGTGGTCATACCAGATTTGGCCAGAGCCTCCGTCAGGAAGACCCAGGTAGTAAATATCCTCCGGCGGCACGCCGAGATGACCTAGGGCCGCGCGCGTCTCATCCATGCGCAGCGCGCCAAAATTCAGGGCTTGCGCGGGATCGCAGGATTGCTCGTAGTAGCGGTCGCAGGAGCCCGCGTCCCCGCTGGTGAAGTAAACGAGGTGGACGGGTATATGGTTTTCGACGGCCGCTCGGATGATCCCGTAATGCGCGCCTTCGTCGTCCTCATGCGCGCAGAAGATCAACAGGGATTTGGGCAGCGGATTGACGCCAAGTTCGAGCGAACTCGCCGCCAGGATTGCCCCCGCCGCATCGTTGACTTCCACATTGACGCGATAGATGCCGCTCGTCCCCGGGGGCAGAATCAGCCTGGTCTCTTCCTGCAGTGGCGTGCCATGAGCGGGAATATCCAGGTTCTGGCCGCGTACCTGGTAGGACACCTCCTTGCCGTTCGGGTCAAGCGCGCGCATCCGCAGCATGATCTGCTTCCATGGCTGGTCCGTCGGGTCTGAAACTGCGAAGCGAATAGGAGCGACATTTCCGGGTTGGAACATCGTATGGCTGTGATCAAACCGGATGGCGGTGGAGTCGTAGCCGGGCGGGTAGAACTCGCGATAACTCGAAGTGTTCACGGCGCTCAGCGTGGGATAGGCATATTGCAGGTAGTAAGGCTTTGGCTCGTTCACGCCCGGAGGCTGAACAAAGGTCAGCGGGCTGAACGCAATGTCGTAAACATTCTTGCGGTCGCGGTCCCACACCACGACGCCGTACTGGCGGATAGCGGGCTGCTTCACTTCCGGCGCCACCCCGGCGCGCGGGAGGCGGAGGGTTTGCTCTTCCCCCGGGGCGAGCGAGAGGCCATTGGCCATCGTCACAATACTCATCTTCGCCTGTGCCGCGGGCCCGGCAATCCAGGGCCAGTAGCGGTCGGAGAATTCCACTCGCAGGCCGTCTATGGCATGGTCGGTAAGGTTTTTGATCGTTGCGCGGCAGGAAATGGTGTCGCCGGAAGTGTAGAACGTTCGGTCGAGTTGGATGCGATCGATTTTCACCAGTTTCCGATAGACCGCGAAAGAGACCCCGTTCGATGTACCAAACTTTGACTGGGATAATCCCGACTCGCGAGCGGCGATATCGACTTCGTAGCGACCGGTCCGGGCGTCGGCGGGAATCTTCCAGAGCGGCTGGTATCCGGTCGAGGGCTTTTCAGCAGAGGGCATGAACCCGCGGCTGATGATCACCGGCCCAGCGACGGCGCTGTCTTCGCCGGCGTACCGGACTGTGGCGCTGAGGTCAAGCGATCCCAATTTCGACGCATCGGCTCCTGAAAACAACACTTCCACCCCTACTTCCGAACCCGCGTCGTAAGTGGGCCGGTCCGTCACTACGCTGACCGATTCCTGCCCGTACCCGCATGCAGCTGCTGATACAAAAATGATCGCTGCTACGAGAGCCTGGAGAGGCATTCTCAGCGTTCGCTTGTTCACACTGCACCTCCGCAGGTTGTGTTGGTAAAGCATGCGTCCCCTGAACGGGAAACCCGATTATAGAAGCCCTTCGGAGGGCCGTCCAGTCTGGGTTGTCTGGGGCAGCACTCCATGCGGGGTTGTGGATGGCGGCGGACGCGCTGAAGCAAAGTTCACTATCGACAGTCAAAGAGGAAAAGATTAGAGTTTTGGGCTTGAGCATCCAGGTCCAGCGGCCTGAATTCTCCTGTCGGTTCGCCTCTGCGCCGGCTGGACATTCATCACGAGGTTGTCATGAAAGCACTCGTTTACACGGCGCCGCGCCAACTCGAATGGCAGGACTGGCCTAATCCCCGGCCGGGACCTGGCGACGCCGTGGTGCGCGTCAAGAGCGCAGCGGTTTGCGGATCGGATGTGCACGGCTGGCTCGGCCACAGTCGCGGCCGCAAACCGCCGCTTATCCTCGGTCATGAAATTGAGGGTGAAGTGGTGGAACTCGATGCGCCGCAGTCAGGGTTTGCTCCAGGGGCTCGAGTTACGGTCTATCCCCTTCTGGGGTGCGACCGCTGCGCCTACTGCGAATCGGGTCGAGACTATCTTTGCGCGCAGCGCAAGCTCCTGGGCATGCACATGCCCGGGGGCTTTGCCGAGCTTCTGCAAGTGCCCGCGAAAAATCTCTACGCGCTTCCCGCCGAGGTCGAGCCGGCGCACGGCGCGCTGGTCGAGCCGCTGGCGTGCGGATTGCATATGGCGGGCTTGGCGGCGCAAGAGCGCGGGGCCGCGGTGATTCTGGGCGCGGGATCGATCGGCCTCATGTGCTTGTTGGCGGCGCGGCAAATGGGATTCGCGAAGCTGGCGGTCCTGGAGGTAAATCCTCATCGCTCGGCCGTCGCCCTCAAGCTGGGCGCTGAACTCGCCGTCAGCCCGCGTGACCCGGACCACGTCCAGAGGCTGCAAGATTATTCCGGCGCCGACGGCTACGCGGCGGTCTTCGATGCAGCGGGCTTTACACCGACCCGCCAGCTCGCGCTGCGCCTGGTGCGCTCCGCGGGGCTGGTGGTTTTTGCCGGCCTGGGCGAGCAGGAAACACCGCTCGATTGCGTCGAGATCGTTCGCCGCGAAATTCGCATCGCTGGTTCCTTCGCTTACAACCGAAGCCATTTTCAGAAAGCCGTGGACTGGGTCGCGTCTCGTCGCGTTGATCTCTCGGGTTGGATCAGCGAAGCGAAGCTCGCCGACGGGCAGCAAGTATTCGAGGACCTGATCGACCCGGCCGGCACGCGGATCAAGGTGATCTTGAGGCCATGACCCGGCAAGTCAACAGTCAACAGTCGACAGTCGACAGCAAAACCAGCGGTGAAGAGATGGCCTCCCAAGTAGTCTCAACTCTCAGGCTCGAGCTCTCAACCCTCAACTCTCAACCCTCAACATTCCACGATTTCGTCACTTGCCGTCATTCGTGAGCGCCACCGTGGCCGGCCGCAGTCCCGCCCTCGACAGCGCGAAGTAAACAGCGAATCCCACGATAAACGAAAACAGCACGCCGGGCCGGGCGGCTTTGACCCATGACGCCGGCACGCTGGGAATGTGGTCGAGGATGCCCACCAGGAAGCCGACGCCCCAGGCGATGTAGCCGGCCCAGTTAATACCCTGGCGCGGTCCCGACCACCTGTACCCCGCGAGAATATAGTCCGCGGCGATGGCGCCGCAAATGGGTCCGAACGACGCGCCCACAATCACGAAAAACCCAATCAAGTTTTGCGCCACGCCCGTGACCGCGAGGATCGCTCCAATGGTGACGCCGATCAGCGTGGACAGGCCGCGAGGAATTTGCGGGATCATGGTGGCGAAACTGTTGGCGGCGATGAACGTGCAAAAGCAGGTAGGCGCCACAGAGCCC
Organism: Terriglobia bacterium; assembly: GCA_020072925.1. Taxonomy (GTDB): domain Bacteria; phylum Acidobacteriota; class Terriglobia; order UBA7540; family UBA7540; genus JAIQGA01. Next base: position 8,434 of record JAIQGA010000250.1, read on the forward strand.
GCGGCAAAAAGCAAAAACATGACCGGCGCCAGACTGCCAATGCCCGAGATGGCCGCGGTAAAGTCGTAGTTTGGTGGCCCGGGAGTCGCGGCGACGTGGCCGGCGACGGCCAGAATCGGCAGTGCGCCGGCCAGGACGATGGCGAAGGCGATGCCCGTCAGGCCGCCCAGCGCGACGTCACGGCGATCACGGCTGTTCATGCCGAAGTCCGCGCCCGCCGCGCCCGCCGTGGCAAAGAACCCGATGACAATTCCCAGTATGGTGACGAACCCGCCCCATTCGTCCTGCTGCGGAGGCTGATAGCGCGCGATGCCGCCTTTATTGGCCCAGAAGACGGCAAGCAGCATCAGGATGGGGAACCAATTGAAAATCTGGGCGATGCGCGCGACGTAGCCAATGCCCTTGATGGCGACCAAAGCCAGGCCGTAGGCCCAGACCAGTGCAATGATCGTGAATAGAAGCCGCGAATCCTGATGCAAGCCCTTCATGATGAACTGGGCGGAGATGGATGTTGCCACCGCAAACCACCCCAACTGGAGCAGCCCCATGAGCAACCCCGGCATAAGGTAGCCGCCCGTGGTCCCGAACATGGCGGTGCCCACGATGTACAACGGCCTCCCGGTCTGCATCCCCAGCATGCCCGGCGCATAGTAATAAAGTACAAAACAGAGCAGGCCCGCCACCACCAGCCCCAAAATGCAAACAGCCGGACTCGCCTGGCTGATGGTTGTCCCCGCCATTTGCAGGTAGAAACCCACCCACAGGAAAATGCCCATATAAGTAGGGAAGGTGTTTTTGTACCACGGGGCGCGTTTGGCGGGCGGATTAGGGACCGAAGCTTTCAGGTAATCCGGTAGCGTCGCCACGGGAACTCCTGCGGCGGTTTGGTCGCCGCGCGCACGATGAAAGGCGCGGAGAGCACTCCATCGCCCTCGCGCGTGCTGGAGAACGAAGCCCTGCGCTTTACGATCTGTTAACGAAAACCCGAAATCACTGGGATTATAAATCAGTCGGGGTGTTTCGCCTA
>JAIQGA010000251.1 GCA_020072925.1 Terriglobia bacterium
GTTCCTCGGTCCAGGGGCCAAGCGGAAGTCCAGCGGTGATGTCTCCCGCCGTCCCGCGCTGCACGCGGGCGAGACCGTCCACATATGAGCCATCCCTGCCGTCGTCGGAAGGGTTGGGGTTCCGGAGCCGGATCAGCGCCCCGCGGATGTCCTCGTGAAAGTCTCCGTCGAGGTCGAAGACGACCCTGAGCGGACGCTTGCCGTTGCGGAAGAAGCGCATCCAGCCGGTTACCTTTCCTGGCGTACGGTTGTCGAGTTCTCCGTCCATAAGGTTTTCGTAAGGCCGCCAAGCCATTGGCTTGTAGGATTTGGTTTGTATCCCGAGCCGTGCGCCCGGCGGGTGAGCGAGAAATCCGGGGGAGGCAGTCTGTTCCGTCGCGGATGCCTCGCGACGGGCACGGCAACAGAACTCGACCTTGGCCTCCCCCTCTGTTCCCACTCTCCGAAGCGGAAGCTTTGAGCCTCGCATGAGAGGCCCGGCTCACGATTCAGAGGAGTGGAACAAGCTCAATCGTGCGGCGACAACTCCGCGGGTTTGTCCTCCGGGCTGCCTTCTCCATCCTTCGGGGTTGCATGACGCTTCTTCCTCGGGGATGGGTCCCCCGAGTGCGCGTTTCCTGCGAGGCGTCCCCGCATCTTTTCCTTCACGATATTGAAAAGCATCTCTGCCTTTTCGATGGGAGATTCCTCGAAGAAGCGGAGAACTTCTACTTCCTCCGGTATGTATTCTCTTGGCATATTCCTGTGCTCCTATTCCTTTCGAGCGCTACGCTCCGAAGAGGCGAATGACAGGTTCCAGGCTAGTCAGGTTAATCGAATTGTGCCATTGCGCCTCCACCAGTCAACGTGTAGGAAGCGCCTTGGACTGCGTGTACGACCAAGTGCCAGCGGAATGTGCCTAAGTTGAGATCCACGTGCTCGGCCTTGGTATGTTCGAGCACGCCTCTGGCATAGACCTCGCCTTTGCGCGGACCTTGCCGGTAGATCACGGCTTCTTCAAGTCTGTGGTGGCCGTCTCTGCCGAGCACGTGCTGCGCATAGAACCGGGCGATTCCCCGGTCTACGTCTCGCATAAGGTCCTTGGTGCGGACCTTTGAAGGGATCGCAAACCACTCGCCCTGGCGAAGCACGTTCGCTCCCCGCGCCTCCGCCTCCCGCACGACCTGCGGCTTGAGGAACTCGAATGCCTCCTTGAGCGACTTGGGCGCCCGGTCGGTCTGCAGCTCCGTCAGGAAATACATGCCGTTGCCGACACCGGTCTCATCCACGGCCGACGCGAAATAATGGTCATGCACCTTTATCACGCTATCGCCCAGGGTATGAATCCGGCGCTCTCGCACAACGCCATGTTTGTCCATTTGGGAAACTGTCCGCCAACGTTCACCCCCGCTCGGAACGACAATCGCGACCTCGCGCTGAAGGTCTTTGGCAGGAATCGGTTTGCGGTTCCACTCGCGAACCTCGCCGTTGGTGAGAGCGGCTACGATCGAGTGAAAAGGAACCACCGCGAACTTGCTCTCCGCGTTTTCGAGGAATTGGAGAACGTTCTCCTGGTACCACGATGCAGGGTGCTCAAGCCGCGCGCCGTTGACAAGAAGTTTCCCGCCTTCAAGGCGCACAGCGAGAGGGAAGGTTTGGCCATCGAGGTGGTCATAACCCCAAGACCCCCATGGACGGTACTCTTGAGGAAACTTTGCGTAGAGAACGTCCTCGTCGCCCTTCACGTAGGTACCCCTTCCTGCGGTTCCCTTGTTGATAAAGTTATCGATCACTTGTTGATGTTGCATTGTTGTTGTGACTTTCCTGTCCCCGCCATTCGCCTCTTCAGAAAGCAGCGCCCATTCAAAAACACCTCCTTTCATCTATTTCTATTGCCCCTAAGAGGCCCTATCCGGATTTTCGTAATTCCTTGATTTCAAGCCTGTTGCCGCGAAAAAACTCTCTTGTCGTGAAGAGAGTTTGACAAGAGAGTTTCAGAGCAACGAAAACGTCTCACCGTTGGCTTGCCGGTAAAATATGGGCGCCAAAAGGCCTCGCTCCTTCAGGAGATCTACCGTTGTGAAGAGAAAACGACGGCGTTCACCCCCGATGGCTCTTGCCAGTGATTTCATTCTGGCCTTCCTATCCGTCACAACGAGAATCGCCGCGAGCGGCAAACCTTCCAGCCCCCTGCGATAGCAAGCGACTTTCGTTTTGACAAAGAATCCAACGGTTTCGACGCCCCGGTCCACCTCCGCCGCAAACGTCCGGCCGCGCAGAGAAAAGACAGCGTCCGGGATAACGGGATACCGCCACCCCACCCCCGGCAGTTCCCAGCAAGCGAAAAAATATGAGAGCCCGCCGGCCAACTCCGCCGCAATCCGCACATCGTTGATAGCCACAAAATGTTCAAGCTGTTTGGGCGGCTTCCGTTCCAAGACAATCTCCTCACTCCCACTTTTCTCCAGTACCCTTTTCCCCTCCGGCCCCAGCCTGAATAACGCTTCGCTCATCCTATGTTCGCGAAACCGCGCCAGGTATCCCGCATCGGTCAACTTGCGAAGCCGCTTTCGCGCCGCGTCAGCCGTGGCCTTTGGAAAGAAACGGCGTCGTACCTGGTCGGTCGCAAGCCAGCGGGCGGCACGCAGCAGGTGGAGCAAATCCAGGCATCGTTTCGTCAACCTCATGGCTCCGGCAGTTTTGTGGTCACGCCGCAGTCATAACAGCGCACCATGCGGGGCAGGGAGCCGCAGACCCGGCACTGGCGCAGCAGATGGCCGCGGTAGGTGTATCCGCAGCCGCAGCGCCAGATACCGAGAAGCCAAACCGTTCCCCGGCAACTCGCGCAGACAATGCGCGGCGTATAAGCAATCCTCCAAAACTTCCACTTTCGCCGTAAGCGGAACAGCCATTTCGCAAAGTAGATGGGAGCGGCAAGGAACCATAAAATCACATCCATCGAGTTCATACCGCCGCTCCGCGCATGCGTTGGTAAGCCTGCTCCAAGCTTGCTCCAAGGTCGCCTTCCTCCTCGCGCCACTCGCGGTCCCGCTCGGCAATCAGGCGCCCGTATTCCTTGCGGGAAAAGCGCCTACCAACGCTTGGATCCCGCCTGATGGAACGCGTCGCCAGTTCCAACTCGCGGGCGTGTGGTATCGCAAGTTCTTGGGTTTTGATTTTGAATGCCTCGGCTGAATGCGTTTTGAACCATAGGTATCCGACCCGATTCGGCAAATTTGCCACCTCATCCAATGCCAGTGCGCGCTCCTCTGCGACCGTGTAAAAGGTCTTCTCCGCAAACGGATTTGTCTGTGGGCGGGCCTTGCGGCCAGTAACCGGCAGGGCCGATTTCAAGAATGCACAATCGGAGGGTTCCCCGCGCATGGCGAACGCCCAGCGGATGTTGGTATGGAGGATCGAGAGCATACGTGGATCCTGGACCGCCGTGGAGATGTTCTGCGTGAGGTAGAGAAAGTGCGTTCCGAAGCTGCGGGACATTGTCAGTAGATCGCTCATGTTTTCCCGCAGCTTTGCGGTGGAGAAGAAATTCTGCGCTTCGTCGCAGAGCCACAAAAATGGGCTTTCCTTCTCACTGCGTGCAAACACCGACTGGCGGATGTCCGAAATGACCAGCGCCTGCAGCAGCCGGCGGACGCTGCGGGCTATGCTTTCGCCGAAGCAATTGATGAGCACGATTTGGCCCTCGTCTTGAAGCTGGCGAAAGTCCGGTGCCGTATTCCCGGCCAATGCCAGGCGAACGCCCTCAGACGCAAAGAGCGCTTCGAGGCGCCTTTCGATGGCTGCCAGGGTGGGCTTCGGCACAGTTGGGAACTGGCGGGCAAAGTACGCCGCGACCGAGCCGTTCCGACAGCGAGCAAGGAGGCGGCCACGCAGGCCCTCGTCGTGAAGCACGTCGTCGAGAGAGGTAACCGGCAGATTGAACTCGGAAAGAAGCAGAAGGAGTTTTTGGAGGACTGCGGTACCGCTCAGGCTCAGCCCGTCGCCCCCTTCCAGCAAATCAAGCAGCAGGTCGGCGCGGCTCGACGCAAAGAAATCCGGCTCCGCTCCGGGCCAGCGTGCCAGGATGTTGTAGGAACTTATGGGATCGCGGGAAGAGAAGTCATAGATAACAATGCGGCGGCGAAGCTCCTCGGCGGCTGGCGGATCAAGCCGCGCCAGATGCTTGAGCCGCTGTTCTAGCAAAAAAAGCGTTCCCTGGAAGAGATCGCCTTTCGCATCGAGTACGCCGAACCCCGTCCCTGCCGCGTAAGGGGCGGCTTCAATCAGCGCGTTCAGAATCCCCAAAGCAAACATGCTTTTTCCCGAGCCGGTGCCTCCGGTCACGAGGCCATAGGCCCGTACCAATTCATCAAGCGGGACCGTCACGGGCTCGCCCCACGGGGTTTCGCCGAGCGTGACAGTCGGGCCTGGATCGGCCTTGAAGCGCTGGATTAGTTCGGTGGCGTTTCTGTGTGAAGCGAGTGTCGGCGAGATAGCGAGCTGGCTCAAGTAACGTTCGGTTTCCCGTTCGATTTTATTTCCCAAGAATTGGTCGAGGAGCCAGTTCATAGCCTTTATTCTCCACGCGGAAAAATCGGCTTCCGTTCGGTTCGGCCCAGCTTCTGTGGGCGTTTCGCTCGCTGCATCCGGTGCTCGATCAGCCAGTACGCGCCGAGGCTGGGCAAAAGCAGCGCGATAAACGCAAGGAGCGGGTGTGAGCTTGCGATTAGCGAGACGAGTTCCAGGTACAGCAGCGCTCCGGCAACCGGAACGAACAATTTCTTAAGCCACTTGAGCACCCCTTCGGGACTGAAGAGGTAGCCCAGACTGGCGGCGACCAGAAGCAAAGCCGCCAAAGATACGACTACGGAAAAAAGCAGACGAACCAAAACCAAATCAAAGAGCCTGAGTGCCGAGGAAGCGGCGCAGAGGGAGCGTAAGAGCGCAATACCGAAGAGAAATAGAAGAATCGCTATAGCGCAGTTTTTGAGTAACTGTTTTGCCGATTCCGGTGCGAACATCATGACCAATCCCGACCCTACAATGGCCAAGACCAGCAGGCCTTCGAAGACTCCGGCGAAAAGTCGCAGAAGATCGGTGCAAACGTTCATGTGGGTCGCGTTCTCCCACACACTTTGCATTCCGGTCTGCGTTTTACCGAAATGGCCTCGATCCTGTACTCCTCAAGGTCAATCCAAAAAAGGGTATGCTGCCGAAGGAAATCCGAATGCACACCGCTCAGGAGTTCGACGGCCATGTTCGAGGCAATGGCTGCCAGAGATGAAGTGACCGTAGTGAGTAGGCCCTCGCCCCGAGGGAATTCCTGTTTCTCGTTCAGACAGCAGCCAAAGCATGCCGACCCGCGGTTTTCAGGCAGTCGAAGCGTGATGACTCCCTTGAGGTGCCTCCGTCCATCAAAGGCCGCGACCTGCAAGATTGGTTTCCGATAGTGGATAGCTTTTCGCTCCGCCGCCAAGCGGGCTTCCACCGTGTTTGCACAGGAAATAACAAGGTCTGCCCGCTGGATGTGCGAATCGACCTGTCTCGATTCCGTGGGTGCAATCAGAGGCTCATACAAGAAATGCGGCCGCCCGGCGAAGAAGCTCGCGAGTACATTGACCTTTTCTTTTCCGAGATCGGGCCGCCGCACGAAGGCCCATGCGCCGAAATTCTCTTGTTCAATTTTCTGCGGGTCATTGGCGGAGACTCTACCGACGCCAGCTTCGGCCAGGCGAATGGCGAGAGAGCCCCCGATACGGCCCGTGCCTGAGATGTGCACGCGAGCGTGCCGCAACCGTTTCTGGCCATTCCTGGTAAGAGCGGGAAGTTGAGCCGCGTGGCATGCAAAATAGCTATTTCCGTTTTCGCTGGTCATGGCATTTATCTCCTTCCGGTTTTGCTCCCGCAATTACCGCCGCAGGGCATAAGAGCGGCGCTTCCACAACGGCGTGACTCAGATATGGGCACTCGCGGCAAATCGGGAGGATGCGCTTCCGTAGCACAATCAGGTTCTGAAGCAGAATTTCGTCGTCAAGGTAGAACGGGTATTGCTGGATCATACTGACGGAAGCCTCCACGAGATCCACCATTCGTTCCCGCAGGCCCCGACATTCAGGTTCGCCCGAGACCTCATAGATGTATTCGGCCTCGGAGGCCCACCCGACGAGTCGGTGGGTTTTGCAGCAGCGCAGAGTCATCGCAGGGATTTCGTCCTTCAGGAGTCGCCGCAGGATGGGTGCCTGTTTTTGTGCTTCATGGACTTGATCTGTCGCGAACCCGCTCGTTTCGCCGATGCCCATCTTGGCATTTAGCCACATGAGGAACTCGCGCTTGCGGTGTTCCCGGTATCGCCTCTGGCGAGCGTTGTCCGCGCCCTTGCTAATGTCATCCGACAGTTCGGTGAAGGAATACATCGCATCCGCGATAAATATCCCCGCGTACTCGACGAAAGCCTGTGCGGCTAAATAGGCCAAGCAGAGTCCCAGGCCGACAAGCGGAATGAGAAGCAGGTTCTCCATCGTCGCCTACTCAAGAAAATATTTGCACCTGGCCCAGCCGGAAGACGCGGGTTCTGTCCTTGAGGTCGATCTCGAAGGAATCCGGACAGACTTCCCAGCGCTTGCCGACCTTCCTGAAGAGCGTCTCCCCATCATCGGCGCCGAACATCCCTTTGAGCGTTGCCGCGCTAACAAAGCGTGGCATGCCGAAAGGAAGCTCGATCTGGGCTCGCTCCCGTTTTTGAAGGCCTTCAGTCAGCAGTCCGCCGAGCGCAGACGAGTCTCGTGATCTCTGCACGCTAAATGTAGTTGTCGGAGGCAATTGGAGTTTAGGAAGAGGCCTAGCATTCCTCTTGGGCGGAGACTGTATCGACAAAATGGGAAGGCGTACAATCGCGCTGGTTTCGGCTTGCGTCAGAGTGAACGGGCCTGCCGGCGTTGCTGGCCACCTTGCCAGCTTCGGCAGCGGGTCCGGGTGGGAGGGCTCGGGTTGGCCCGTTACGATGCGGCCTTCATGGCTTTCGGCCTTGTCGTCCGGGAAGAACAGTTTCGAAAGATCGACGGATTTCAGGGAGCCGTCTTCGACCTCTAAGAAATCGCGTGTAGCAACACGTGTTGTCATGGTTCATTTGCTCCTTTCAATCAGTAGGTTTTTGGTGTTTTCTAACTCTTCGCGCGCTTGCTCGACGGACTGACGAGCTGATTCCAAAGTCGCCAAGCCCGCGTCCAGGCGGCGTTTCTCGCCACTCATGTAATTCATTTCCAGGGCAGGTGAAATACGCGTGATCCACTGCTCGGACCGTTTCATTTCCGCTTCCGCCTGCAGGGCTTGTGCATCAGCGGCCTCCAGGTGATGCAAGAGATCCTCGGTGTCGGCCATCGGGATCGTCGAGGATACGGGCTTCGCAACTCTGGGCACCGAAGCCTCGCTCGTTTCGGTCGGCGGAAGTAGCGACCGCCAATATTTCGCCAGGAAAAAGCCACCCGCGCAGAGAAGCGAGAAAAGGACTAAAACTACCAACGCCTTAACGTTCAAGCGCGGTTGCGGTGGACGCTGAAAGGGCAACGGCGTTTCGCCCGGAATTTTCAGATAGTTTCCCGTCATTGCATACCTCCTTCGTGTCAGAGGAAGGATAAAGCCGAAATGCGCACCTAAAGAAGAAGCAATAAGCTGCATTGATGTCGCAAAATGCACCAGCCACTTCTCAAAGGTTTGAAAGCAACCTAAAATAAGCCACAAAGGGTTCCCCTGTGAGGTCGCCGTGAAGGGACTTCTTTTAGGATGGGGCAAGATCGCGGAACGTATCAGGACCAGCATCAGTACTGCGCAACGATACGAGCATCAGCTCGCTCTACCTGTTCACAGGCGCGGGAAAGGGCCGAAGGCCCCAGTCTATGCCCTCCAAACAGAACTGGATGCCTGGGTGCTTGGACCGGGCCGCGAACATGTTGAAGGTAATTTGCTAGACGCCTTTGGACAGCACTCGAACCTGTCTTGTAGCACCGACCGGCCAGTGCAGGCCCAGATAATTGATCGGATCCACGCTTTGACGGACCTGACGCTGTACCGGCTCAATTATCAGATGGACTTCGATCTTCAACCAACCAGGGGAGGCGTTCACATCAACATCGCCTTAGAATTCGAATTGGTGAACGCAAGCAATGAAAACCAGCCCTACTTCCAAGAATTTACGATCGATCACCATGAGGATGGCCACGCGAAGGAAATGTCGGTTCTCAAAAACGGAACGGCGATTTATATTCTTAAGGATCCCGCGCCCTCCGAGAGGACGGAAGGGTACGTGATCTACCGCGGAAAGAAGCTCATGATCGAACCTCAAGACACGGGGGTGCGATACGTGTGCCGGTCATCATATGTCATAAACCGCAAGCAGCATGACCTTTGGTCTAACGCCTTGGCCTTGCCCACATTCGGGGTGACCGTCGATACGCACGCACCACCTGAGTATATAATCACACCTTCCTTTTCAAGATCGAACCTCATGTTGACCGACGAGCACTTCAACATTACATGGAAGCCTAGGAAATAGCTTACGATTTTAGGGTGGCATTGTCGCCGCGCTAAACGGCTTCGACACCACGCCGTCGATCATCAGTTTCAGGTAGAC
>JAIQGA010000252.1 GCA_020072925.1 Terriglobia bacterium
AAAACTTCTGGTGCGACCTTGCCCCAAGTGCGGAGGAGGCTGCAGCGAATCCTGATTAGGCTCGGCGGCTTTTGCCCGTGGTGCCACATGCGATTTCCGAAATTGGACAGCTCTTGAGAAATTTAACCTAGTACTATTAACAAGGTGATGAAGAAGCCTCGGATTATGTCATTCTGAGCGAAGCGAAGAATCCCTGCAGTTGCAGAATCGAGTAAATGCGGGGATCCTTCGGCGCCTGCGGCGCCTCAGGATGACAGTTTCTGGGGTTTTTCATCATGCAGTTGGGTCAACTTCGGCGAAGGAAATATTTATGACTGATATCACTATGCATTCCGAACTTCGATCCCTGGGCTCAACGATGAAAGCGGTCCGTTTTCATGGTTGCGGAAACCTGCGCCTGGATGAACTTGCCGTGCCCGATCCGCAACCGAACGAAGTGCGCGTTCGGCCCCTGGCGGCGGGCGTTTGCGGCACCGACGCGCACATTCTCCGCGGCGAGTTCCCCGCAACCCCGCCGGTGGTGTTAGGCCACGAAGTTGCCGGCGTGGTCGAAGCGGTGGGCACGGAAGTTAAAGGTCTGGCGGAAGGCGACCTGATCACGGTGCAGCCGAACACCTATTGCGGGGTCTGCCGCTATTGCCGGATGGGTCGCGAGCACCTCTGCCCTGATTTGCGGGCTTACGGCGTACACATGAATGGTGGCTTTGCCCAAGCGATGGTGGTGCCGGGCCGAGTGGTTTACCGACTTCCCTCCGGCATGGACGCGCGCTTGGCCTGTCTTGCGGAACCGCTAGCCTGCTGCGTTCACGGGATGGACCGGCTGGCGGTGCGGTCGGGGTCGACCGTACTGGTGATCGGCGCGGGGCTGATTGGACTGATGCTGACCCGGCTGGCGCGGTTGGCAGGAGCAGGTTTGATCGTGGCGAGCGAACCGCAGGAACTTCGCCGGGCGGTCGCTCTGGAATTTGGCGCTGATCGCGCCGTTGACCCCAATCAGGAAGGGACGAAAGAGCCGCTGGCGGCGACTCAGGGGCAGGGTTTTGATTTCGTCATCGACGCCGTGGGCTCGGCCGCAACGTTCGAGCAGGCTATCGACGCGGCCGCCCGAGGCGCCACCATTTTGGTCTTCGGCGTTGCCCCGATGCCTGCTACGGCGAGCGTGCGTCCCTACGACATTTACGCCCGTGAACTCGCGGTGCTCGGCTCGTTCATTAACCCATACACGCATGAGCGCGCGGTGCACCTTCTGCCGCAGATGGGTCTGGAGAAACTCCGGATCGAAACGTATCCGCTCGGGGAATTCCGGAAAGCTTTTGAGGCGCAGATGGCGGGCGGCGCCGCGGCCAAGGTCGAGCTTCTGCCACAACTTATGTGATGGCAGAACCGCCAGCGCTAAAGAGGAGATTCCATGGGACGGTTGCGGCGAACGAATTGGCGCCTCGCAGTTATTGTGATCGCGGGGTTGGCAATCTGGACAATTCGAACATGGCGGGTTGCGCAAGGCCAGCCTCCACGAACTCACCCGATCACGGCGAATACTGATTCTGAAGCTCATCCCGTGGATGGCGCCCCCTTAGGTCTCAACGGGACAGAGCCGTTAAGCCTTCCTTTGCCATGGGACCTGCTCGAGCAGCAGCGGCAGGAGATCATTCATTATTTCCTTAATCAGATTTCAACCACGCCCGCCAAACGCGACCAGCTTTGGCATCCCGACTTCTCTTCGCCGCGCAGTTATGCGGAGTCGGTCCAACTCCACCGAAACCATCTCCGGCAGATGTTAGGACTTATTCAAGCTAAGCCTGTAACCCCTGATATCAAAGTCCTGCAACAAAGCGCCGCTCTCCGAATCGAGGACGTCACAATTCCGATTGATTCGGAGTTCCGTGCTCGCGCGCTGGTATTCCTTCCGCTTTCGAGCGCGCCCACGGCAGCAGTCATCGCGATTCCCCCAGCGAATGAAAGCCGAGAAGAATACCTGGGGTTGGTCGAGCGGATGGCGCCGGCTGAATGGCTGACCGCGCTTCTTGCGCACAAAGTTGTCGTGGCGATTCCCCTGACCGTGGAACGAACTGATGACCACCGCATTTGCCAAGAGGCAGGAGGGCGAGACCGCCGCACTGTTCTGTGGCGCGCTGGATTCATCGTTGGCCGGACGCTCGTGGGGCTGGAGGTGCAGCAGGCCCTGGCGGTTCGTGCATTTCTTTCCTCGAAAACGGAAATTGATCCAAAGCGAATTGCCGTTCTAGGGGAAAGGCAAGGTGGGATGACGGCACTCTACGCTGGGGCGGTGGATGACCGGTTCGCAGCCGTCGCTGCCGTGGAGTACTTTCAGCAGCGCGAAGACTGCTGGCAGGAACCGGTGGATCGAGTGCTGTACGGACAGCTTAACGAGTTCGGCGATGCTGAGGTCGCAGCCTTGATTGCACCACGGCCATTGTTGACTGCCACGACACCCGGAGGGCTGGCGTCCCTCTCAAAGGCAAGAGCTGAGGCCGCCCGAGCGCGGCGATTTTATCAGGGGCTTGGAGCGACTGAGCATTTCACCACGATGGAAGTTGCGGACAGTGTGATGCGCGTCACTGCCTTGAAATTATCTACTCTTCTACCCGGCGATAGCACGGAGAGGCCACTTGAACTCAGATTTCGATTTTCACCGGAGGAGGTCAACAAGCGTCGAAACGAGCACTTTGAAGAACTCTACAGTTACCTCCACGCCCTCGACGAGGACAGCGAGCAGGTTCGAAAGAAATACTGGCAGCTTGAATCGACGCCTCCTCAGGATCGAAAGCAGAAGATAGCGGAAATTCGCGCCAGCCTGGCCGAGTTGGTAGGTGTTATTCCATCGGATAAGGCCCCTCTACATCCTCGGACCGCGTTCATCGGGGAGACGGACAAATTCCTGGCGTTCGAAGTTCTGCTGGATGCTCTCCCGGGTGTCCATGCTTACGGCCAGCTTCTGGTGCCCCGCGCGGCGGCGGGCAGCATGCACGACGCCTTGCCTGTCGTCATTTGTCAGCACGGGTTTGGAGGTGCGCCCAAGTACGTGACCGGGGTGGGCAGTGAGCTTGAATCGAACGACGACTTCTATCACCGCTTCGGAGAACGACTGGCGGAGCGGGGCTATGTGGTTTTTGCACCCTACCTGACGGTCCCGGTCGATACGACCCCACCCAATATTGTTCACCGAGCCGATCTCATCAATCCCCTCGTCCGCCTGGCGGCTTCGCTGGGGATGCTGCGCACAAGCATCGAGCTGGCCAAACTCCATCGAGCCGTCGATTTCCTGCAATCCTTGCCCTTCGTGAACCCCGACCGAATCGGTTACTACGGGCTTTCCTATGGAGGATACTCGGCGATGTGGATGCCTCCGCTCGAACCGCGATTGAAATTCACGATCATTTCCGCGCACTTTAACGATTGGGGGTTGATGCTCACCGACCCCACGCGTCTGGGTGCTTCTTATTGGACCCTTCCCGATGATGACTTTCATAACTGGAACGTCCTCAACCGATTCACTCACACCGAGCTGATTGCGGCGATGTGGCCTCGTCCCGTCTGCATCGAATGGGGCTTGAATGACCCTGTTACTACACCCGCGTGGCACGAGCGAGCGTGGAAGGACGTGGAGAAATTCAGGGATGCCTGGAATATGGAGGACCGGATCGTGGACAATGACTTCATTGGCCCCCACACGATTCACGGCATCCAGACGTTCTTCTTCATTGACAGGTGGCTTCGCCCTGAGAGGTCGGCGGGCCGCGACTACGGCTGCCGGGACAACGACTGCTGTCTGGAAACCCTGTCGCCGGACTTCCATGGGTACGCGGAATCTTCCACGAAAATCGTTCCCTACGTGACGCAGCTTTTGGATTCCCGAGATGACTCTGTCATCCGCGGCGAGTTTTATGTCTCGGATCGATCTCCGGCATTCACGGGAATGGCTATCAAACTTGCGCGCGTTGGGAATCCGGGAAATCTCACTGCAACCTTTGGTTCTCGCCCCGGGAGCGATGACATCGGTGTAGCAAGCATCCAGACAAGCGCTGTCTATCCGGGCCGTGATCTGTGGTATGAGGCGACACTGCCCGCGCCTGCCCGGCTCGACCCGAAGCGGATTTACTTCTTCGAGATCAGCTCAAGCTCCGGGAAGGCTCCGAGCGATTGTTATCGTGTTTTTGGCCCGAAGCCTCTGGGAGGCGAGGACTACCCCGCCAATTTTGGATTGTCATTTCGGGCGCTGACGAAAGAAGGCGAGTAGTGTGCGTTCGGGCTTTGCTCCTCGTTGTTGCGTCAAAAGACTGCGTCGGAGGAAACCAAGCGTGAAGCGAAGGACATTTCTAAAGGACGCCATCGGCGGGCTGAGCGTTTTGGGGGGCCTGGGCACGAGCATGTTCACAGGTAAATCGCTCGGCGAGACCGCTGGTCAGGAAGAACAGGCCTTCCTGCCTGGGGACAACTACCAGATGCCGGAGTGGCTGCCTTACGCCCAGCCTGTGTACTTTGACGGGTACTCGCCTCCTGTCTTTCCGCACATGAAGGACTTCGACGCGCGCCGGTTGCTGGAGACAGTGACGGAGCTGGGGGGAAACCTCCTGAGATTTCAGCCTGTCGGATACAGGGCCTTTTATCCCAGCAAGGTTTTCCCCGTTCACCCGGAACTTGGAAGCAGGGATTTGATTGACGAAGTGGCCAAAGAATGCCACCGACTCGGAGTTCATCACTATTGTTACACCAGCTATTGGCATCCCTTCCTGAAAGTGGGTGAGGTGGATGAACGCCCGGAATACGCCGACCGGGTGCTGCGCGGGCCCGACGGAAAACCTTACGGAACATTCGGGCACATCGGTTGGAGGACGTTACAACGCACTTGTTCGACGGGGGACGCCTATCGAACCGCAATGCGCGCCGTCGTACAAGAACTCTGTGCGCATGATATCGACGGGGTCTACTTCGATGGGCCGGGTTCCTACGGCTACACAGGCGTATGTTTTTGCGACTCCTGCCGGAAGAATTTCAAGAAGTCCAGTGGCATTGACATGGACCAATTAGCCTGGGTGGTGAAATTCGGAAATGGCCTGCCGCTTGATTGGAGCCAGCTTCCGGCCGACGTAGACATGAAGCCTTTGATCGCCTGGTTTCACTGGGCCAACGAACTGAGCCGGCAAGACCTGCTGGATTGTCGGCGCATCATTCACGGCAGTGGCAAATTCATGTTCTGCCATAACGGCGCCACCTGGCACGGGACTTCCCTCCCCCTGCAATACCGTATTCCCGATGGCTTCATGGTTGAGGCGAGCCGCGAGACTTACGATCGGCTGATGAACGGGATGATGGGCGCGTCGATGGCAAGACCCTACAAGAAGGTGGCGCAGATGTACCTGGGCAGCTATGCGCTCGCGTGGTACGGAGACCCGCAGCACGAGCTTCCTTGGGTTGTCCACAACACGAATCTTGAAGATCAGGATGAAATCCGGATGGCGGGATTCGCGAATCTGGCGTGTGGTAATCAGCCCATCTACGCGACCGCGAACCGCTTGTATTTCAGAGTCGGCAGCGGCAGCACGAAACCGGCGCAGGAAGTATTCGCCTTCATGCGGCGCGTGGAGAAGATTCACAAGAACAGTGTGCCCGTTCCCTACGTGACCATTGTTCCCACGTGGGAATCGCAGCAAGCGTGGCGAACCAAGCGGCCTGCCTGGAACTGGCCGCTGATGAGCCAGGCATTCGGGCTTGCCATGCTGGATGAACGGATCAGCGTCGACGTGAATGTGAGTCCGGAGATGAGTGATGCGTGGCTGCGGGACCAGCGAGTGATTGCCTTATGCGGGGCTTCGGGAATTTCCGATGCGCAGGCGGCGAAGCTCGCCCGCTGGGTCGAGAATGGCGGAGGACTGCTCGCGACGTACGATACGGGTTTGTACGACGAGAAGGGCGAGCGGAGGACAAACGGTGGCGCGTTGAAGCAGGTTCTCGGGGTGGAAATGAAAGGTGCGCCGCTCGCGAGCGAGCCCGAATGCTATTACCGTGTAACGCAGAATCACGCAGCCCTGGGACAGATCGAGACAGGCGCGATCATCGAGGGAGACGGACGCCTGGTGCCAGTCGAGCCGCGGGACGGAGCGCAGGTGGTGATGGATTGCTGGAATCTCGGGACAGGCGTGGTGCGCGGACCGGCCGTCGTGATCAACCAGGTTGGCAAAGGGCGCGCCATCTACATTGCCGGCAGCCTGGAGGCGAATTATCTTTACGATCGCGTTGAGTCGACGAGCAGACTGCTGGCAGCAATGGTGAAATTCCTGGCGGGAGGCGCGCCGGTGCCTTTCAAGCTCGAAGCCCCTCGAGGAGTCTACGGCGTATTACGACGAGCGAGCAACGGCGACCTGGCGCTCTGGGTATTGGGCAACGTCGGCTTCAAGGACGCCGATGCAGGACTGATGAGGCAAGAGTATGTCCCCATCCCCGAGGTCAAAGTCAGCATACTGGTTCCGCAAGGTCGGCAGGCCAAGGCCATGCGATTCATGCGGGCGAACCAGTCTGCGGATTTCCGGCTTGAAGATGGGTACGCGGTAACCGTGCTCCCTTCCCTCTCCATCGCTGAAGTTGTCCATCTGGAACTCGCCTGACCTGCCCAGCGAGTTCATTGACACTTTGACTTTTCGATTTTATGACTTCTCGACCCTCCCCAGTTCGACTCCTCGACTTTTCGACTTCTTCTCGACCCTCGACTCAGAACCCTGAGCTCCTCCATCTCCCCCCGGCGACTTGATATTCAACGCGCAAATCCTTCCAACTGCCGCCCCGAGTGACGCTCTCCCCCTCCATCGATGAGGTGCCCGCCGCCCACGTGCGGCGTCATGACGAGACAAACATCTTGACGCGCTCGACTTTCTCTGTCAGAGAAATAACCATGACCTCCCCTGCTTTGGCCGCGGTCCTTGGTCTGGATGTTGGTACCGGAGGAGTGCGTGTGCTTGCCGCAACCCCGGACGGAAACTTGCTCGCCGAAGCGCAGACTCCTCTCTCCGACCGAAGGGGCAAGCCGCCCATCCACGAACAGGACCCCGTCGAGTGGTGGAGCGCTGCGTGTTCAACCATCGGTCGGGTGACCAAAGACCTGAGCCAGGTGATCCCGCTTGAGAGCATTCAGGGGATCGCCGTGACCTCGACCTCGGGTTCACTCGTGCTAGCTGATGTCGCAGGTCAACCTGTTCGGGCCGCGATTCTCTACGATGACGGCCGGGGAGCCTCCATTGCAAAGGAACTCAACCGGCAACTGCCGCCAGAAGACGCTCAGTTCAACGCATCTTATTCACTAATTAAGGGGGCGTGGGTTCGGCAGAATGAGCCGGACGTCTGGGCGCGGACCCGTCATATACTCCACCCCGCTGATTGGCTAGCGGGCAAACTTACAGGACAGTTCGGCACCTCCGACGATTCCAACGCGCTCAAGCTCGGGCATGACCCGGACACCGGATGCTGGAGCAGAGCCGTCTCCATCGTGAACATCCCCCGAGATATTCTTCCCAAGGTCGTGCGACCGGGCGCGCGAGTGGGCGCCGTTTGCGCAAGGGCGAGTTTCGAGACAGGCCTGAGGCGAGGAACGCCGGTTTTTGCTGGGGCGACAGACGGCATGACGGGACTCATCGCCTCCGGCGCGCGTGAGCCGGGGCAGGCAAACACGACTTTGGGCAGCACCATCGTCTGGAAAGTGCTTTCGCGAAACAAATTGCCCGCCTCGACGGGAGTTTATTGCCATCGCCATCCAAGTGGCCTGTGGGCTCCCGGAGCCGCCAGCAACAGTGGCCCAGGAAGTCTCCATTCGGAAGGACTCGGCGTTGCGCCCTCAGAGTCGGACGGCATGGCGGCCAAACACCTGCCCACCTCCGGCCTCTGCTACTTATTACCTTCGAAGGGCGAACGATTCCCATTTCTGAATGCCACGGCCGAAACGTTCTTCGAAGGCGACACCGATAATCCGCAGGAGGCTTACGCGGCTCAATTGCAATCGCTCGCCTTTGTCGAGCGCTGGGGATACGAACGTCTGGAAGAGTGCGGTGCAAGGGTCGGCGGCGAGGTCTTCACCACCGGCACCGCCGCGGCCAGTCCTGTCCTGATGCAGCTTCGGGCCAGCGTTCTGAAGCGTGAAGTCCATCGTTGTCACCATCCGACCTCGGCCTTCGGAGCGGCAATCCTGGCCGCCTGCCAGCCTTTGTTCGGAGGAGACATCACATCCGCTATCCAGGGCATGACCGAGGTTCGTGAGAGTTTTCGACCTGAAAGTGCAACGGTCGGCCGATATGATGAGATTTACAATTCCTTTCGTGCTGCCTGCGCGCGCCGAGGATATCGATGAGTGATCCCTGGAAGGCATGCGATATCCGTGGAGTTTATCCCACCGAGGTTTCCCTCGATCTTTTCCGACGCCTGGGAAGGAGCGTAGGGTCATCGCTGCCGGCCGCATCGCGAGTGCTGACTGCGGGCGATTTCCGTGCCAGCACGCCAACCCTCAAGGCGACCTTGGCGGATGGCCTGATGGAGTCCGGCGTTCACGTATTGGACGCAGGCCAGATCCCTACTCCCGTCGCCTACTTTGCCCACCAGCATT
>JAIQGA010000253.1 GCA_020072925.1 Terriglobia bacterium
ATGGGCCGGTGCGCCGACCGGGAGAAAGCGGTCGACCGGGGTTGCGATTTCGGGGAAGATCCCCAGCGTCACGGCCCCGACAAGGCTGGGACGATTGCGGACCACCGCCGGCATCACGCGCACCGAGGCCAGCTCCGGAACGATGAAGTTGCTGCGCAGATGGTCCGAGAGGATGGAGCCGATTAGAAACCAGGCTTGTGCGAATTCGCCTCCCACCACCACCACCGGAGGGGCGAGGCCGTGGACGAGACTGCGTAAGGCGCTCGCCAGATTTTCCGCGGCCTCCAGCAATACTTCCTGTGCGCGCTTCTCCCCGCGCCGAGCAAGGTTGATGATGTCACTGACCAGGAGTTGGCGTTGGCCGGCGCGGCCCTTGCCCTGGAATCGCGTGATGATCGCGCGGTTGGAAACGTAGACCTCCAGGCAGCCGCGACCTCCGCAGGAGCACGTGGGGCCGCTGGGATTGACGCACATGTGGCCGAATCCGCCCGTTCCGACCCGCGAACCTCGGTAGATTTTTCCATCCACAATCAGGGCCGTACCCAACCCCTCGACCACCAGGACGTACAGAAGATTTTGCACGCCCTCGCGGGCAATCTCGCCCCGCCACAATTCCGCCAATGCGGCGGCGTTCGCGTCGTTGTCGACGAGCACGGGAAGCCCTGTGGCCTCGTGGAACCACTCGCGGACCGGGACGTTCGACCAGCCCAGATTGGGGGCGCGCACCAGCTCACCGGTCTGCGAGTCCACCAGCCCCGGCACGCTCACTCCCAGGGACTCGAACGGATGGCCGCGATATTCCTTTTCGATCAAATGTCGAATGCGCGCGCCCACCTTGTTAATGAAGCTCCGCGGCTCGCCATGAGTGGGGAACTGCTGCCGGAAGAGAATCTGCGCGTTGTAGTCGGCGACGGCCAGCGCCGTGTCGGTGACTCCAATGTCGATCCCCAGCAGATATTTCTTCTCGCCATTCACATGCAGGTGTCGTGCGGGACGGCCGCCATTCGAAAGACCAGCGTCGGACTCGTAAATCCACCCTGACCTCAGCAGACGGTTGGTGTTGAACGCCACGGTGCTGAGGGGGAGGCCGGTGATTTCGCTGATTTCCGCTCGCGTCAAAGGTTGCCGGCGATGGATGAGACGCAGAAGCAGGTGTTCGGTGAGCGTATCCCGGGAAGCCCGACGTTTCCGGCCGCGTGGTTTCACGGTATGGGGCCTTTCTACAATCATTGCGATAACATACGCACCGGAAGAGGGTTTGTCAAGCGATTAAAAGTAGTGGACACTATGTCGGCGTCTGCGCCGCAGGGCGGCCAAGTCTGCATTTCGTAAGTTCATTTTTCCTGCCATGCTACCGCCGCGCCTACCAGGGCGGCGTGGTCCAGTAGGTGAAAAACCTTCAAGCAGGTCCCATTTTTCTCGATGGCTTCCTGAGCGGCGGGCAGGAAGAGCTGAGCGCTACGCGCAATGGCTCCGCCCAGCACTATGACGTCCGGCCGAAAGCTGGTCGCGAGGGGCAGAAGAACTGCGCCCAAGTCGCGGCCAAAGTCCTCCATTACCTTTTTTGCCAGAGGGTCTGTGGACGCAAGCGCCGCGATCTCCCTGGCGTCGCACAGCCTTCCCGAGACTTCACGGTAGCGCCCCTGTAAGCCGCGGCTGGAGAGGGTGTCTTCGACGGTTCCTTCTTTCCAGGGAAGACAGTAGATATATCCATGGGGAGGAACGCCCGGGCCGGCGATCACGATTCTTCCGTCCACCGCGAATGCCGACCCAATCCCCGTGCCCAGCGTGAGGCCGATGACTCGACCTGCGCCCGCGGCCGCCCCTCGGTGGATCTCTCCCAAAAGCGCCGCGCTCGCATCATTGACGAACCGAATGTCGCAGGGAAGGAAATCCGGAAAACGAGCAGCCATCCCACGGCGAAAATCGAATCCGAAGAGTTGATCGTATTTCGCCTGGCCGCGGATGTAGCAGATCCCGTTCTGATAATCAAACGGGCCGGGCATCGCCATGGCGATGCCCGCGCTTTTTCTTGCCGGCGCCTTCGCGAGGACGCCGGCGCCGATCTCGCCGAAAGCGTCCATCACGGCTTCGCCAGACGCACGCGTATCCAGCGGCTGTGACTGCGCGGCTTCAATGCTCAGCGTCGTGAGATCCACGAGGGCCGCCGCAACATGGCTGCCTCCGACGTCGAACGCCAGGACCAAATTTCCGCTCATCGCACGAATGCCTTGACCACCTTGAGGGGGGCCGAGCTGCAGTTGATCAGCCTGTACTCCCCGATGCAAGCCGGGATGATCACGGTTTCTCCATAACGAATTTCAGCCGTCCGCCCGGCGCTCTGTATCTCGGCTCTCTCACCCTCCACCAGGTTGAGCACCAGAAATCGCCCGTTCGCCGCGTCGGAGATTTCGCGGGCAAATTCCAAGCGGTGAATTACGAAGAAAAGTAATTCGGAATCACCGATGACGTATTCGGCGGCCGCGTCGTCTCCGCGGAGCAGCCGCGGCGTCGGCTTCAGGTGTCGGGCCACCCACTGCGTGCGCCGGCTGAAGTCGATGTTGGCAAAGGCCCGCTCCACGGAGACGTGGCGGAGTTCTCCGTTCAAATCCTTGCGCAGGTAATCGTAAATCTTGAACGTATAGATGTAGGGAGTGGCGCTGATCTCCAGCACCAAGTTGCCGGAGCCGCTGCAATGCACGGTGCCTGCTGGAATCAAAAAGAGATCGTGTCGCGCACTGGGGAAACTGTTTACGTACGCGCCGATTTCAAAGCGCCGGCCGTCTCGGTCCGCCTGTTCCGCCGCGCGACGAAAGCTTGCGGGGTCGGTGTCTTCACACAGCCCGAGGTAAACGCGCGCGCTGGGCTCGGCCTGCATCACGTAGTAGCTCTCGTGCTGGGTGAACGGCTCACCGAATTCTTCGCGGATATAGTCCACCCGCGGATGGACCTGGCAGGAGAGATTCCCGCCCTGCATCGTGTCGAGATAATCGAAACGGATTGGAAACAGGCCACCGAACAAATTCGTGACGCGCCGGCCCATCAGCGAGTCCGCTTCCTGCCAGAGGAGGTAGTCGAAGGAAACCTCCAACCATTCGGTCTCGCTGCCAAGCAAAATGCCGTTCTCCGGCGCGATGAGTTCGTAGGACCAGGCAAAATTCGGCGCTTGCGGAGGGAGAGCGAAATGCTCCTTCATCCACTGCCCTCCCCACGGGCCCGGCAGAAAAAAGGGTTTCACGCGCACCGGCGCGCGAGAAATATGCTCCAGGGCAGCGCGGAATCCCTCGCCGGCGATGGCCTTGGGCGTATCGGGATCGCTCTCGTCCACAACAAAATCCAGGTGCGGGAGCAAGCGGCGCTTCTCACGGTTCAGGACGGGCCAATCGATATAAAAGGCGCGTTTGTACATCTCCCCGAAAGCGAAGGACTCGCGGCAGGCGAAATTGGTGGTCGCTCTTTTTCGGCATCGCTCCTGAAATACTTCCTTGCTGACGTCAACGTACAACAGGCAATCGCCGGCCCCTTGCACCAGCGATGCGCCTGCGCCATAAAGGATGACAAGCCCTCGCATGGCGTCCACGCGCTCGGCGAGAAGGCGCAACTTATCTGAGTCGAACCAGCCCGCAATGTCTCCGCGACAGATGCGTCCAAAGATGGGATCGTCAGTTAGGTGAAATTGTACGACGGCCTCCCGCCGAGGATCACAATCGTTCAACGCTTCGTTGACGTCAATCCATGCGGGGTTTTGCCCCAGCCCGGCCAGCGCCGTTGTCAGGCCCTTTCGCCACGCGTCCCATTGCGCTCCGACAAATCCATCGCAGACGACCAACGGCCTGGGAGCATGACGGACGCGTTCCAGAATTGCGCGCGCAATCGCGGCATGGCCGTGAAGAACGCGCAACGGGCAAGGGTTGACGGGGAGCTTCCGGTAACGTGCGCCTTCTGACAGCGCGGTGATCGGGCGGTTCGCATTGGCAGTAGGATCAGGGGCACTCATGCGTCACAGCTCCCGGCAAGAGAGATGCACGCCGAATGCGGAGAGGGACAGTCGTTCACGCCGAACCCGACGCGCCCAAGAGAAGTGAGGAATCGAGATGCCAGCATCTGAGAGAGCATGGTTCAAGTATACTTCGAACAACCATTGACAAAAGTATCGGAGTGGTCCCATGATGTCAACGCCTTTGTTATATCTGAGGCAATCGCAGGAGTGTTCGAACGAACCGTCCTTACTGCCTGAGACTTGGTGGCGCGCTGGGGCGAAATCTTCCGGAGTTCTTGGGCAGTCTGGTGCTCTTATACCTTCAAAGACCTTCCCTCACGGGCTAAGCGGGGCGGCATTTTCGGGTGGCCGGCAAGGCCAGAGGGTTTTCGGGTCCATGTCGGCGGCACCGCGGAACGAACATTGATGATATGCTCGGGGCGCGTTGGTGTGTCGCCGGCGGGTGTGTGGGCCCCGCGGGTAAGGGAGGACGCGTGAAAATTGTTGACGTTCGAGCCACGACGGTGGCGGTTCCACTCGAAGCCCCTCTGCGTCACTCGAATGGCGCGCATTGGGGACGCTTCATCCGCACGATTGTAGAAGTCGAGACCGACGACGGACTGGTCGGCCTGGGCGAGATGGGCGGGGGCGGGGAATCCGCCGAAGCCGGAATTCGCGCCCTCAAGAGCTACCTGGTCGGGCACGACCCGCTGCAACTCGAACAGTTGTACTGGAAGATCTGCAATCCCACCGCCTCGCTTTACAACAATCGCGCGCAGATGCACGCCGCACTGGAATTTGCCTGTATGGATTTGGTCGGGAAGAAGCTGGGGATTCGCGCCTGCGACCTCCTGGGCGGCTCATTGCGCGAGGAGATTCCTTTTGCCAGCTACCTCTTCTACCGTTATCGCCACTCCCAGACAGGCTGCGGTGGTGAGGAAACGCCAGACGAGATGGTGGCCATGGCCAAGGATTTGAAGCAGCAGTACGGTTTCCGAACTCACAAACTCAAGGGCGGCGTTTTCCCACCCGATCACGACCTCGAGGTTTACCTCGCCCTGGCCGCGGCTTTTCCCGGCGACTCGTTCCGGATTGATCCCAACGCCGCTTGGAGCGTCGAGGAAGCGATCCGCATCGGCCGGGCCATCGAACCGGTGCGCAACGACTACTATGAGGACCCGACCTGGGGATTGGACGGTATGCGTCGCGTGCGCTCGATGGTGCGCGTTCCCACCGCCACGAACACGGCCGTGGTGAATTTCGAGCAGCTTGCCGCTTGCGTGCATTTGGACGCCATTGACGTGATTCTGCTCGATACCACGTTCTGGGGAGGTCTGCGGCAGGCGTGGAAGGCGGGTGCGGTTTGCGAGAAATTCCAGCGCGGCGTGAGCGTCCATTCGAGCGGCGAATTGGGCATTCAGCTTGCCACGATGCTGCACCTGGGCGCCGCGCTTCCCAATCTGGCTTTCGCCGCAGACGCTCATTATCACCACCTGGCGGACGACATCATCGAGGGCGGCAAGATGAAATACGTGGAGGGCAAGATTGCCGTGCCTTCCGGTCCGGGGCTGGGCGTCACACTCGACGCGGAGAAGATGCAGCAGTACGCGGAACTCTATCGCAGCACGGGCGGCTATCCTTACGATCGCGACCCGCACCGGCCGGATTGGTTTGCCGTCGTTCCCGAGCGGCGGTTTGCGCAGCCCAAGAGCGCCAACAAGGGCTGATGACAAGACCTGCGGCTTACACGAAAGCAGAAAGTGGGACGTTGAAGAGTCGAAAAGTTGAAGAGTTCAAAGGTAGAGGATTGGCGCCCAGCACTCCAGCTTTTTCGACTCCTTGAACTTGTTTAACTTGTTGACTCGCAACCTCAGGCAGCTTTCAAAAGGAGAAATGCTTATGGATGTTCAGCCTTCCACCTCAGGATCGGCGGCCGCTTCGCCCCCTGTTGCGGCCCGCGGCATTGTCGTCCTCACGGCCGCCGTGGCCGCGCTGGGCGGCCTGTTATTCGGCTACGACACCAGCGTGATTTCCGGCGCCATGCTTTTTCTCCGCACCGATTTCCATCTCACCGACGTGCAGTTGGAATTCGCGGTCGGCATCGCGCTCGCCGGCGCGCTGGTGGGAGCGGCCCTGGCCGGAGTCTGCGCGGACCGCTGGGGCCGGCGCGTGACGCTATTGGGTACAGGCATCGGCTTCGGCATTTTCGCGGTCCTGAGCGGGTTGGCTCCGGGACTGATCACGTTTGTGATTGCGCGATTCTTTGTGGGAGTTTGCATCGGGGTCGCCTCGCTGGTCACCCCCCTGTATCTGGCGGAAATGTCGCCGGCGCGCATCCGCGGCGCCTTGGTTTCGCTCAACCAACTCGCTATCACCATCGGAATCGCGGTGGCCTACTTTGTGGATTACGCGTTGGCGGCGTCGCAGAACTGGCGGTGGATGTTCATCACGGCGGTATTTCCGGCAATTGTATTGATTCTCGGAATGATCTTCCTGCCGGAAAGCCCGCGCTGGTTGGCGCGCGCGGGATTTCGTGAGCGCGCCCTCGCGGGCTTCCACCGCCTGGGTCGCGGCGCGGAAGCCGAGGCGGAACTGGAAGACGTGGAGCGTGTCCTGCAGGAAGAACAAGAGGGTTTCGGCATCCTCTTGCAACCCGGCTTTCGCATCGCGGTGTTTATTGGTATTGGCCTGGCGATCTTCCAGCAGATTACGGGCATCAACACCATCATCTACTACTCGCCCGAAATTCTGCGGATGTCGGGCTATCCTTCAGCCAAAGCGGCCATCCTGGCGGCGGGCATCATCGGCGTGGTGAACATATTGGTCACGGTCGTTTCGATCTTCCTGGTGGACCGGCTGGGGCGGCGCTTCCTGCTCCTCCTGGGGACCGCCGGCATGGCGGTGGCATTGACCCTCGTCGGGCTGGCGTTTCACAGTCAAGCTGCTGGAAAGGTCGTGTTCTATGAAGTCATCGGCTACATCTTCTTTTTCGGTATCGGCCTCGGCCCGGTAGTGTGGCTGCTGATTTCAGAGATTTATCCCACCAAGATTCGCGGCAAAGCGATGTCGCTGGCGACGCTCACGGTGTGGGGCGCTAATTGGGTGGTGGCGGGTACTTTCCTCTCCCTCATCCACGCCGCGGGACCCGCAGGCACCTTCTGGATATTCGCGGTCACCTGCGTGCTCGCTTTTGTCTTTTGCTTCGCCTTCGTTCCGGAAACCAAGGGGAGGTCATTGGAAGACATCGAACGCAACTGGCGCCATTTTGGAGAGAAACCAGCACGATGATTTGCTCGCTTGCGTCCGGAGTTCAAACGGAGACACGCCATGCGAAAAAACAACTCTACGGAAACTGAATCAGGCCAATCATCATCCATGAACCGGCGGACTTTTCTGGAACTCAGCGCGGCAGGCGCTGCGATGCCTTGGGCCTTGGCGGTGCCGAGTGCCGCGGCGAGCGGGAAGGAGTATCCGGCGATTCCCGCGCTGGCAGATCTTGCCAGCGCCCGGATCGCGCATCGCTACACCGACCTTTACAGCACCCCCGCGACGCAAAACGAGTGGGGCTACTGCAAGGCCGCGAAATCGGTCTCGGGAATCACCGCTATTTCATTTCCGCCCTTCGGGTGCTGCGGCGTTCCGGAAATGCCCTGGAGCCCCGGCTTTCTGCTGACCTGCGAACTGTTTCTGGATGGCCGCGTCCTGATGGCTCATCCTGCGCCGGCCGGGGAGGTCGCTTACACCTGGTACCCGCATCGCATCGTCCGCGAGAGCACGGCTGCCGGCCTGCATGTTACGACGCAAACCTTCATGCCCTCGAAGTCGCGGAGCGTCGCGGAATCCATTGCCATCATGAACACGAGCGGCGAACGGTGCACCCTCAAACTCGGCTTCGACCTGCGCGCCGGCGTCGCCGCGAAGAAAGGCCCGTGGTTCACCTATTCGCCCGGCGAGGGAGACAATCGCATCACCTGGGTCGCGCCGCGAGGCTGCCTGGTGTTCGAGGCGCAGCACAGCAAGGCGGTCTCCGTGCAGGGTGTGATGCCGCGCGCGGACCGCGTCGAAGACGGCCGAATGCTTGTTTACGACTTGGCCCTGAATCCCGGTGAAACAAGAACCTTCAACTATTTCAATGTTATCGACGAAGACAGGGACGAGGCGCTGGAGCTTTACGATCGTGGGCAGGCCAACTTCAATGCCTTTCTCGAGGAAAACGAGCGGGTCTTCACCGGTCTGATCCGTTCGGCCTTCACTCCGGGCAATTCGGATTTCTCCGGCCATCTGCCGCAGCTTGTCACCAGGGATGAATCGCTCTGGAAGGTCTACGCCGCAGGATTCACCAACCTGCTTTTCTGCCGCCGGGCCGCGACGAACTCGGCGTATGGCAACACGTACATCACGCTCGGCGGGCGGGTCCTTCCCACGCTGAGCTTTCCCTGGGACACCTCGCTGGCATCGCTCAGCCTGGCGATGCTCGATCCGCTGGCGCTCCGACGCCTGGTCGAGAATTGGCTCGTCCAGGACATGCACCAGCACCTGGCCACCGATTACCTGACCGGCCAGGGCGTGGGGCCGTGGTACGCGGTCAACGACTACGCGATCCTCCGCTGCGCGC
>JAIQGA010000453.1 GCA_020072925.1 Terriglobia bacterium
ACCTCAGCGCCGAAAAGGACCTTCGCAACGATTTCGAGGGTCACGCGCATCATGTCCTTGTGGGCGTCGCGCATCTCGCCGTCTTGCCAAGTGGCGAGCATGCGCTCGGCAAACGCGACCATCACCTGCGCGTAGGCCTGGATGCGCTCAGGGTGGAAGGCGGGCTGGCAAAGCCGCCGCTCGCGCCGCCAGAATTCTCCCTCGCTGGTGAGCAATCCGTTGCCGAACAACCGCCGGTTCGATTCCAGTCCACGACCTTTCTTGAACTTGCGGAAATTGGTGACCAGAACATCCTCGATGTATTCGGGCCGATTGAGGAAATAGACGTGGAGGTTGAGGAAACGATAATAGAAGATGTCCCCGTATTCTCGCGCCCAACGGGTCAGGACATCGAGCGGGCGGCGAGCGCCCAAGGGGAAATTGCCAATGAAGAAACGATCCGGCGGGCCGGGTGGCAGTAAACGCGCTGGCATCGGTCGTGGCTTCCTTGAGCGCAATCCGAAAGGGGTTACTTGCCGTCTTTCTTCGGCACCCAATAAACCTCTTCGCGGATGAACTCCTTGGCGAAACCGCGCCGTTGCAGGATGCCCTTGGAGTTCTCAATCATCTGGGGATGGCCGCAAAGATAAGCCGTCGTGTTCGCGGGGTCCAGCCCCAGAGTATCCACGTACTTGCGCAGCACATCCTCAATGCGCCCCACTTCCCCTTTCCAGCCCACGTCTTCCCACGGGCGGCTCACCGTAGGGATGTAGGTGAGCCAGGGATGCTGACGGCTGAGCGCCTCCAGTTCTTCGCGATACGCGAACTCCCACGACCGGCTGGCCGCTTGCAGTACGACGACACGCAGGTTCGAAAAATGGCCATTGCGCGATTCGCGCACCAGCGTGCGGACCATGCTAACGAACGGGGCCACGCCCGTCACGGTAGAAACCAGGAAGTGCTGCGTGTGGCCGCTCTTCCCATCCAGCAGGAAAAGACCCTTGGCCTGGCGGCGAATCATCAGCGTGTCGCCCACCTGAAGCTGATAGAGCCGTGGGGTGAGCTCACCCTGCGGAACCAGTTCGAAGAAAAACTCGATTTCATCCTCGAGCGGACTGGAGCAGATGGAATACGCGCGCTCGACAACCTGCTCACCCTCGAGCACGCCGAGTGTGGCGTACTGGCCGGGCTTGAACGCCAGGCGCTCTCCGGGCAGGATGCGAATCGACCAGAGGTCGCGGGCGTAATCCTTGCGCTCCGTGATCTTCGCCTGCTGATGCTTCTCCGCGGGAACGGCCATGAGTCCGTGGTTGCTCCTTCTCCTCAACTTGTGCAGCGCACACTCGAGGCGCGCTTGACCCTTAGAGTTTCGGTTTCTTGCCCCAAACCGCTCGCGAATACACTCGGACGGTATCTTTAAGAATCGCAGAAGTTGTGAAGTGGGTCAACTGCCTTGACGAGGTGTGCTCGCCTGAGGGCGGGCTTCGGCGGCGCCCATACGCCTACCGGAGAATCGCTATGAAGGCCCGGGGCAGTGCCTCTCATCTCTAAGGAACCGCTCCTCGCGGATGCGCCGAATACACTGCTCCCCGAGTAGTCGTTCAGTCGAAGCACGGTGGGGCCTAACGCCCCCGTACGATACCCGCAACACTGTGGAAGTACACCCCCCCGAGCACTCCCACGTAGATCAACGAAATGAGGAGGCAAGCGCCAAACGTCTTCCCGAAGAATTTTTCGCTCACTTGCTTCCGCCAGGCTCGCGCGCAAAGGACGAACAGCGCGGCTTCGGCGAGAAGCGACAACCCGTGGAAGGGGGTGTCGAAGGACGAGGAAGGTTTCCCGCTCAGCGCTCCAAAAAGGATGGCCCAGTCATGGAAAAAGTCGCCCAGCAGGATATCCAGAATAAACCACAGCGGGACGGCCGTCATGCCGAGCATGTAACTGAAACGATCTTCGCCGAAGAAAACCAACAGGGCGATGATGAGGTAGATGAGCGACTTCAAAAGCTCGAAAGGAAAGAATTGCGGGATAGCGAAGGCTCCCGCGCCAATCAACACAACTGTCAGGAATGCCATGAGAAAAGTCCAGCGGTCAGACATGACTCCACTCCTTGTTCGGCGCCAGGTCGAACTTCCTCCACTCCTTCACGCGCCGGAATCGTGCGAACTTTCGGAAAACATCGCGGCGTCAAATCGGCAACCGCACGCCTTCAAGTCTCTCTACCCGCTTGAGCGTCTCGGACTACCTCAGAAACGGCGTCAGTATAGCACAGGGTTGGTTAACACCGAGGTCCTCGGCGAGGTGCCCGCCGCCCGACTCGACCGCGCGCCACGAGTGGCTTTTCCCCATCCCGCAGATAAGGTAAACTGCCCTTACGCGCCTGTAGCTCAGATGGATAGAGCGGCAGACTTCGAATCTGATTTTGGCATTTAGGACGTTAGGTGACGCTTTGCTCGCTTATAGTTTTCAATTACTTACAGGCAACAGCCGTCCTATCAATGGGTTGATTTTTGGCGAGTTTAATGCAAGTTTAATACAAGTTAGTCAGCCGCCCTATCTGCCCCGCCCTTCCTGCCTGTCCCGTCCACATTCTGGACGGGCCGCCCCGCTCCGCGCCACAACCTAATTCCCTTGTTGACATAACTACGTCAATAACAGAGTGCTTCTTGAGATGATTTCTAACCTAGCACTAAAGTACCATTGACAGCCGGGGAGTCCGGGTGTATAATGTGCGGCGTTAATCGAGTCGGGACAGTGCATCAACACCGCCCCGGCTCTAACCACGCGAAACCAGCGAGCGGTTCCGATGGCTTCTAGGATTCTATCAGCAACCCGCATCCGTCGCAACCCGCCCTCACGTTCCGCCTGGATTTCATCTCATGGAGAAAAAATGAGGCGCGCCCGATCTAAGCCACGTTCTCAATGGTGCGAACGCTACCAGTGGTTTGCGCTCCTAACAACCCCGTGCGCATACCCCGAAAAAAGTGCTTGCACACAATGCGTTCTGAAACAGTTACAACTTGCCGCTGTCCTCGGGGATGTTGACCGCATCCGCGGAATAGCCACCGGTGCCAAAGACCGCGCGCCGGTAGGAAAACCCTGCCAACCGTGCGCGCTTCCCGCCCCCAACTCACAGGCCGGGGTTGGAGAAGACAATGCTTCGGCTCTGCAACCTTGCCAGAAGTGCGGCTGCCCAACTTCAAACGTTAGCTGTGTGGACAATGACGGCACTGCACGCCCGCTCTGTTTGGCGTGCGAGGGAATGTACGAGGCTTTTCTGTCTAGTAATTGGTTCTGGCAGGCGCGCGAAGATGCCCTTGCCCTAACACGCCGCCTGCTTGGTGAGGATGGCGAAGCCGCCGCCGCGTGAACGGGGCCGCCGTGTCCAGAAAAAGGCAAGCCGCGTTGACGTGTAGAGGGCCATCAACGCGGCATCCAAAGTATGGGGGCAGTTAGGTAAGACCCCCGGTCTGGTTGTGAGAAGTGTAGGCCCGCTTCTTCGCAAGTGCAACAAGAAAGCCGCCCGCTACCGCGCCTCTTGGCCGGGCGTGGCTGAGGCAAGAAAGTATAGCCTTCTTGTTAATATAGGCGGGCACCCGCCGCCATACTAAAGACTCGGGTCAGCCGGGTCAACTCCGGAAGCCTGAAGAGCACCCCAACGCGCCAGAAACTAGTCGATAAAATTCTGCAACTCAGGCCCAGTTAGCCCACCATCTGACGAATCTGGCACAGTATCCTCCTAGCACCTACGCGCTATTGCACTAACTCAAAGGCCGGAGTAGCATCGAACATGGAGGCGAGCTAATGCAGACCAAAACTTTCACTGGGTGGCCAAACGAAACCACCAAACCAGGCCGATACAGTCTCCGGGCCAACGTGATTAAGTTGATAACCGTACCCCAAGACAAGCCGCTATCGGTCAGGCAGGCCCTCCTGGAAACGTTGGACTCAGGCCAATTTATAGCCCAGGATCGGTCTGCCGGGTATGTGCGGATGCCTGAGCGCGCAGCGGGGAAACTTGGGCTGGACGTTATCCTCCAGCCCGGCCGCTGGTCCATTACGGCGGACGTAAGCCTCGGCATCGAGGTCCACACCAGTGGCGAAAAAGCCACCGATCTGCTTTGCCCTCTAGACCTGAGCGTCGTGACTTGGTACACCGTCGAGCAACTTTGGCCGCCCCCGCCTGTTTCTCCAGACCCCGATCGCCCCGATTTTGGCTATCTTATAGAGTGATGACGAGGCCTAATTTGCACTTAAAGAATCCAGGCGCCTCGCCGGTAGTGTTAAATGCGGCCGACGTGGTGTTGCCCCGCCGCCCGTAAGCTGCACCACACGCGAGGCGAAATGGCCAGATGCTTCGCCGTCAAATGTCGAACAGACTTCCATGAAGCGGCATTTCCATTCTTGTCAACGCTGTTAACCCGCAAAAGGTTAAGAGACGGATGGGGATCACCTATTTTCATTCTCACCTCACAATTATCTGAAAGTCTCCGCTTGTGTCCGCTGGAAGACCGCATCCCCTGCCCGCTCCCGCGCCGTCAAGTCCCGGTAAGCGTTCTGCCGGTAGGCAATGCGCTTTGTCCGCATTGTGGACGCCAGTGCCCGGCGCTCTGCGTTCGTGGCTGTGTCGTACACCTGGAGCGCTTGCGGCATCGGCAGGTGCTTTAATCTCAAGACTAGCTGAGCGATGAGCGGGTCTGTGATCTTTCGGGCTTCCCGGACGGACTCGACAATCTCCCGTGCCTCTGCCCGCGTCAACTGCCCGGCGTCTACCAGCTTCGGAAGGGCTTCCCGCTTGACCGTTCCGGCGCGCAAAGCATCCTCCAATTGCAGCTTGAACCGATGGTGCTCTGCTTCGTCAGACGCAACCGGGCCGCTTGGCGCGCGGTCGCTGGCAAGTTGCCGGGCAAGCCGCAACGCGGGAGACACGTCCTGAGCAACTGTCAGCCCCGCGCCTCGCAGTGCGCTCTCGCCGGTTGTCTGGTCTGCGTAGCGGAAAGAGGGCACGAAATTCTGTAGGCTGATAGGCGTTACGTTTCGCAGCAAGTCTACAACCTGCCGCTCCGCTCCCACCTTCTGCCCGCGAATATCCCGCCCGGTCGCAGCTTCAACCGTCGTCCGCACCAACAGCGGGTTAAGACGGTTGTAAACAAAGCCGCGCGGGTCTGTCAGCCCGTGGAAAATGTCGGCGGGCATGGTGCGAATTGAAATCACCTTGCTCTTGTCCGTGGGCGACACTACGCTAAAGGGATGCTCAGGGTGCATCTTGCCGCCGAATAAAAGATTAAGAGTCTGCGCAACTCCGAAGTTGTAAAGCGCGATGCGGGCAAAGGATTGCCACACGACAGACCCGCCCGGCTGCAATCCATACTTGGCGAAGGCAAGCTGCGAGCCTGTGAAGTCCGGGGCCAACGCCACTAGGCGCAACGCGTCAACGCTGGACAGACTCCAGCCAAGCTGACGCCAATTCAACCCGCCATAGGCTGCGTTCGTGATCTTCGCTGCCAGCACATAACGTTGCTCTGGCGTCCAGTTGGGGTGTGCGCGCTCCAACTGCGGTACAAGCCGCTCCCACGTCTCGGCTTTGAGGCGCGGAATCCAGTTTCCGAACAGGTGATCTTGGACGTTCTCCAGCACGGGGCCGATGCCCGGCACACGGCTTAGGATTTCCGAATTGCCTGCTACGCCTTCAGCCGCCGCACTCTTGGCCGCCCGGTCGCCAAGCAGTGTCAAGCCGTAGCGCGTGCCCACCTGGACGGCAGGCCGCTCCGGGGTTAACTCCGGGGGCCGGAAGGCCGTCACGGGGTCAAGCCCCATTTGCAGGCCGCGCAAGTATTCCGTGTTGTAGTGGAAAGGCGACAACGAGAGAAGCAACTGCTTCGCCCCGGCGCTCACCCGAAGCAGGCCGCTTACCAGCGGCGTCCGGCGAAACCAAGAGTCCGTCTCGAATGCCCGATTGATCTTCTCCGCATAGTCCGGGTGAATCATCACGGGCGCTTTCTTGAAGACAGGACTTCCATCTTCGTCATTCGTCATAACCTTGTAACGCTCAAAGGGCGGGCTGGCCTTCTGGTAGTCGCTAATGTCGAGGTACAGCTTTCCGTCTTTTTCGATTATGTCGCCATAATCAAATTGGGAAAGGTCCGCTCTGCTCAGTGTTTGGGCGCGCGGGGCAGGCCGGTTATAATTGTTCCCCGATGTCCCTTGCCTGTTTTGTCTTTCGCCCAGGCGTATGGATTTTTCCGGGTGGGCTTGTTCGTATTCTTGGATGACTTGATTAAAGATTGCGCGGGCGTCTGGTCGGCTGTCGGCTCCGAGAAATTCACCCCGCCCTTGCTTGTAGGTAACTTCCGCTCCATAGTGCTCCCCCGCTTGCCTGACTTTCTCGGCCAAACTCCCACCGGGGTCAAAGACGTGTACCCGCACATCCTTTCCGGCTGGTTCCAATGTTCTGTACTCGATTCCCAGCCGGTCTAGTGTCTGGCCAATCTCTGTTAGATTACCGCGCCTCACCTTGAAGCTCAAAAGAAAATCTTGCCCCTCGGGGTCATCCACAAATGGGATAACTGATTTTTGATTAGCTTCCCGCCCCAGAAGTGCGGCCACATAACGCAGAGTGCCCGCGTCTGTATCCGTTTTTAGCAACAGCGAATTTTCCGCGCCGTCCTTCCATGCCCCGATAGCATCACGCACGATTCCGCCGCCCGCTTGCTCCAATACGTTCTGAGCTAGTTGATGAAATTCCCTGTGACGTTCACTCCCCAAGCCTTGCAAAGCAGTGTCCAGGGTGGTTCCTTCCTCTGTGTTGGGCGAAACAAAGGCAGTATTAGCCGCCGCCGTTTCTTTACTCAACGGTATAACCGACTTGTTACCAAGCTGCCGCACCATGCCAGGTGCAACGGCAACGGGCCGCCCGTCATCCGCCCGCTGTGCCAGCATGGAGTTTTCCGCTTCGATTGCGCCGCGCACTTCGCCAAAGCGCCGGATGTAATCCGCGCGGGCAGCCGCAAGCCCTACGTCCTTCGGCTCGAATCCCGCTTTGATGGCGTCAAGCAAAGTATCAAAGCTGCGATGCTTCATAAAGCCGGGCGTCTTCGTGATCTGGCGCGCGGTAGGTCTGAGCGTGGAATCGCCCTCGCTCGCCGGTTCGTAAGTGTGCTGGCCCGCGTAGTTCGCCGCCCCTGCTTTGGCGCGCTCCGGGTCAAGCTTGTGCGCCTTCGCTGCTTCGTTCCAATCGCTCGCGTACTCCGCGCGAAGCCTGTCAGAAAGCGTTGTAACTTCTGGGGGCAGGTTCTTTGCTTGCTCCAATAAGCCCGTGTACTTCTGGCGCACTTCGGGCTTGATACCCTTCGCGGTCTGTAGCTCTGCTTTCCATCTGTCCAGTACAGCCGTATCCCCGCCCGCTTCGTGGTATAGGCGGGCCGCAACGTCCAGGGGGGTATTCTTGATTAGCGCCGCATTCTCCCGCTCGAATGCGCGCGCCTCTACGTTGTGCATCTCGACTTGGTTCTGATAGCACCCAATCGTTTCATGTTCGGCTGTCCACTTCTGCGGGCCGCTCTCCCCGATGAGATGAGCCGTGCTCAGGGCAGCCGCCGCGCCGCTCAGCATGCCATTGACAGCCGCGCGCGCCGCGTTTTCCGTGTCGCCATTCTTGGCCGCCACAATGAAGTCAGGCACGGCCTTGCCCAGACCCGCGAGTTGCTGGATTGTGAATCCCGCGTTGACTAGCTTGGACGCTACACGGGCCGCGTTGATTACTTTCGGGGCAAGCTCCGGCGCAACCGCCGTCAAGCCCTCAGCCCCTAGCCCTTTGGCGAGACTGCCCAAGCCGCCAGTCGCAATCATCAGGCCCACGCTCAGCGGTGTACTCAGGTCGGTTGCAAAGCTTGTGACGCCTTTCTCAATCCCCGCTTCGATCTTCCCCGCTCCCTTGCGGCTCCACTCTTCGGGCAGGCCATACACGGTTTCCGTCAACGGTTTTTCGAGATAGTCCTTAGCCGTCCATTCCGGGTGAGCCTTTGCCGTGTCATAGGCAAGCCCCGCCTCTAGTCCAAGCGGGCTAGTTGCCAACAGCGCCCGGCCCGCTTTCTCTGCGAAGCCCGGCTCTGCGGCCTTCGGCTGCTTCGGGGCCGATGGCATAAGCGGCGGGTTTTCTGGAAACACTTCCAGCGTGCGCACAGGTTCAACAGGTCTGCCAAACGCCGCCCCCTCCGATGGTCCAGGGGCCGCCGTCCAGTTTTCGGACGCGTCCGCCGAAGCCTCGGGGCTGCTTTCGGGCTGGACGGGCCGCCCGAAGCTCGCACGCGGTGTGCGCGCGGCTGCCTCGGGCATGTCGGGTGTTACATCGGGCACGGGCTGTACAGGCCGTCCAAAGGTTTCAGTTTGTGGGTCTGCCATGTTACCTTCCAGCGGGCCGCGGAATTAGACTCCAGCCTGCTTGCTGTGCTTTCTGAACGTCATTGGTACTTACCGCGCGCATTTCTCCCTGCGGGCTAACCATTGCGGCTTCTGTGGACTTCAAGGTTTGCCAAGGGAAATGCCGCTGTTGATAGGCTAGGTTGTGCGCCTTGAAATACGGGTTGATACCGGCGAGCAAATCGTCAAGCT
>JAIQGA010000254.1 GCA_020072925.1 Terriglobia bacterium
CGTATCGAGTCGCGGCCAACGACGCCCGCGCGGGGTGAAGCGCAAGATGAGCAACTTCCCACTGCGCCCTCGCGCGACTTGCAGCAGTGTGCGGATTGAATTCTCAGAATGCATTAAAATTGTAAAGTGAACAGTATTACCCTTAGCCCCTTTTCCGCTGCCTTCGCTTCCCGCCCCAAGCGGAGGAGACATGCCGCGTAGAGGGCGGACTTAGAGACCCCCTACTTTCCACTCCCACGCGAAGCAGACGGTCGTCAGCGGCAGCGTTTGCACCCTCGCGGCAGTTTTCCCCGCCCGGCTCGACATCCATGGGCAAAGTGTCGCCGCAACTTTCGCGTTCCTCGCGCATTTAATAGACCTGTGAGCAAGCAACGCAATTCACAAAGCAAGGGGGACATGATGTCAAAGGAAAGGCGAGAGAATCTTATCAGCACTTTTCTACAGTTGGTTCTACTGCCTGTCGGCGCGCTTTTGATTGCCAGCGGGAGCGTTTTGCCGCTGGCGGCCCAGAACACGACCGCGAGCGAGCCCACGCAACTCCAGGACCGCGACCGGCTGCACGACCAGATTCGGGATCTCGAACAGCAGCGCGACGGCGATCGCGATCAGTTACAAACCATGCAACAGCAATATGGCAAGAAAAGCTCGCAGGCAAAGCAGGCGCGTCAACAACTGAACCGCACACGGCAGCAACTACGCGAGGCAAATCGGCAGATGAATCAGCTTCAGAACCAGGAACGCCAGCGTCAACGCGTCGGCCAACCCGATGCCGCACTCGGCACGGGTGCCTCCCCAGGAACAGGCCGAGGGATGGGTCGCGGAGGTAGCGGAGGCGGCGGGCGCGGCCCAAGGTCATAAACAAGACGCCGAAGGCCCTCGCCATTCAATTCATTTCAGGAGGATGTATGACACGCACAAAATACGTATCGCTTTTGATGGTTGCTGCAGCCGTCCTGCTGCTGGCTGGCTGGCGGATCACCAACATGCTGGCCCAGTCTTCGAGTCCGCAGGCCTCCGCCACGGTGACCGCAGAGCAACAGAAGCAGCTTGACCAATTGAAAGAACTGGAATCGCAACTCCAGAAGGACCGCGCCGCCGTGCACGACGCGATCGGCAAGTACGGCTGGGATAGCGATCAGACGGACGCGGCACAGGAGCAACTTGTCCGCGATCGCACGGAGTATCGCCAACTGCGCCGTTCGCTGCGACAGGCGGGCGTGGCCGTGCCGGCGCCGCAAGGATTCGGGCCGGGCTCCGGTCGTGGCATGATGGGCGGAAGGCAGGGTTCCGCCCGGGGCATGATGGGTGGCGGCTCCGGCAGGGGACGCGGCATGTGCCAGTGCCCCTGTGCCGGAATGTAGAAAGCAGAAGTCAGGAGCCAGAAGTCAGAATTCCGAGCCTCGACTTTTCGAGCCTTCTGTCTTCTGACTTCTGACTCCCCAGTTACGCCAGTTTCTTCAGTGCTTCCAGAATCTCGCCGTTATCGGGCTGTTGCTTCAATTCGTAAATCTTCGACCAAGCGATCTTCCCCTGCTTGTCGACAATGAAAACCGCGCGATCGTTGACGAAGGGGATCTGGTGTTTGGTGGGCGGAAAGATGCCGTAAGCTTCCGCCGTCTGCGCATAAGGCCAGCGGTCCGTGGCCAGCGGATACTTCAGCCCCCCCAGATGCTTCTGGAACGCGATGTGCGAAAAAACCGTGTCGGTGTTGACGCCCACGACCTGGGCGTTGGCGCCGGCAAACTTGGCGAGGTCCGCCTGGATTGCCGACAGTTCGTTCTGTCAAACCGGGGTGAAGTCGAGCGCATAAAAACAGATGACAACGTTTTTCCCGCGTTGGCTGGAAAGCTGGAACTCGCCTTGCGCATCGCCGGTGGCAGAGTTCAACTTGAAGTCCGGCGCAGCGTCTCCGATATTCAACGCCATAAGGAACCTCCGTAGAAATTTCGAATCAGCCTGAGACAGCTGGTTGAGCGGGCCGCGGGGCCTGCTACTGTTCAATGAGTGTTACGACCAGTGCCTGAACGTGCCCGAGCATTGTAACGCACCGGTTCAGCCTGGGCAAACCGCCTGCAACCTGTAGGGGTACGCCATGGCGTGCCCCTTCTTCACTCAAAGGATCAGGAATTTCCGCAAGTAAGGAGAATTGCGCTCGGAACCCGTCCCGGAGCGCCGGAAGTGGCCCGAGGGC
Organism: Terriglobia bacterium; assembly: GCA_020072925.1. GTDB lineage: Bacteria > Acidobacteriota > Terriglobia > UBA7540 > UBA7540 > JAIQGA01. Next base: position 2,192 of record JAIQGA010000254.1, read on the forward strand.
CCTTCGCCCAGGAACTCGGAGAACCACGCTTCGTGCTCGATCTCTTCGTGCAGAATCGCCAGCGCGAGGTCGTAGGTGCGATGGTCCTTCCCGGCCGTCAAGTTGCAAACCGCATTGTAGCCACCGATCGCGCAGCGCTCCGCCTTCACCAGGATATCCAGCATTGCCTTAACGTCGGTGGGGTCCTTCGGTAAGCGGGCGGGCGGGCACGCCGAGATATCGTGGAAATCGTTCATGTTATCGGGAAGCTTTCCACCCAACTCGTAGATGCGCGGCACCAGCGCCTCAAAATGGTTCCGGTCCTCGATGCGTGCGTCCTCGGTGATTTCCTTCAACCCTTCACCGTCCAGTCCAATCAGGTTCACACGCAGAATCGTGTAATAGTAATACGTCGTCAATTCCGCCGACGCGTTCCGGATCAACATATCGAGCAGCTTGTCCAGATCCACGCCGGATTTTTGAACCACCTCTCGAGCCACACGTCCCATAATTTCCCCCTTTCGGATATTTTCACCCTGCCAGGTGCAGAAGCGCATCGCGCCCACGACGATGCCCGAGGTCGCCGCCCCTCTTTGCAGGGTTCTGATGTGCAGCCTGTCAGTCTGCCTTGAACGCGCCCATAGGTCCAAGATATAATTCCTATGACTTCGATAGGTTAAGAGTATGGAACTTCACCAGTTCCGTTACTTCCTCGCGGTGGCGCAGTTCCGCTCTTTCACGCGGGCCGCCGAGCACCAGCATGTGGCGCAACCCTCGCTCAGCCAGCAAATCCGCAAGCTCGAGGCGGAACTCGGCGCGCCGCTCTTCGATCGCCTGGGGCGCAAGATCCGGCTGACGGCGCTCGGTGAGCGCTTTCAGGAACACGCACAACGGGTCCTTCGCGACCTGGAGAACGCTCGCCGGGAGGCGGACGAAATCTTGGGCGTCGCGCACGGCCGGGTCGCGGTGGGCGTCATCCCCACGGTGGCGCCTTTCCTGCTGCCCTGCGCGCTGACGGCTTTCGCGCGTGCCTACCCGGAAATCACCGTGCGGGTGACGGAAGACCTCACCCAGGCATTGCTGCATCGGCTCGGCGAAGGGGAGATCGACCTGGCGCTGCTCAGCCTGCCCGTCAAGGGGGCCGAGTACGTCGCCCTTCCGCTCGTCAAAGATCGAATGCTCCTGGCCGTCCCCACCCATCACGCCCTCTGCCGGCGGCGCCGTGGTCATGTGATTCTTCGCGAGATTGTCCACGAGCCCTTCCTGCTGCTCAAGGACGGGCACTGCTTTCGCGACGATGTTCTTCAGGTCTGCAAGCTTTCCCGCCTGAATCCTCATGTGGCCTTTGAGGGCGGCCAATTCGACACCCTGGTGGCGATGGTGGCAGCCGGCGCGGGCATTACTTTGCTTCCGGAAATGTCCCGCGCGCATTACCGCCACGCGGGCGTGCGCCTCCTCGAGTTCGCGCCGCCGGAGCCCACACGCACCATTGGCACGGTGCGACTGAAAGGAAAATACCTGACGAGGGCCACGAAGGCGTTTGTGGAGGTGTTAAAGGAGACGTGCCCGGGCGACGGAAAGGCTAAAGGATAAAGTGTAAAAGGTAAAGGATGAAAGTTGAGAGCGAAGAGTTGAGAGTTCAGGGTCAAGGCTCAACTCATCGTCCGCACCTGACCTCCACCCTCGACTCTCAACTCTGGACCTTGAACTCCTTCAACTTTTCAACTTCTTGAACCCTCAACTCTCAAGCCTCAACCGCCCTTCCTCAGTACTTCGGGGTGCTGGGATCGACCTGATCGGACCAAGCCAAGATTCCGCCCTTGAGGTTATGAATCTTGCGGAAGCCGGCCTTTTGGAGCAGGCCCACGGCTTGGGCGCTGCGGCCGCCCATCTTGCAGTGCACCACGATTTCGTCCGCGGAATTGAGTTCGTTCATGCGCTTGGGGAATTCGCTCAGCGGAATCAGTTTCGAGCCGGGAATGCGGCAAATCTGGTACTCGTGCGGCTCGCGCACATCGATGAGCACGAACGGCTTGCGCTCATCCATCATCTTCTTCACGTCTCGCGCCGTAATTTCGGGGATGCCCGCCGCCTGCGGAGCCTGCTCCTCGCCGCGAATGCCGCAGAATTGTTCGTAGTCGATCAGCCTGGTGATGGTGGGATGCGCGCCACAAATCGGGCAGTCGGGATTCTTCCGCAGCTTCAGCTCGCGGAAACTCATGGCGAGCGCGTCGAACACCAGCAAGCGGCCGATCAGCGGCTCGCCCTTGCCCAGGATGAGCTTGACGGTCTCGAGCGCCTGCACGCAGCCGATGATCCCCGGCAGCACGCCCAGCACGCCGCCCTCGGCGCAACTTGGCACAAGCCCCGGCGGGGGCGGCTCGGGATACAGGCAGCGATAGCACGGCCCCTCTTGCGCGTAGAAGACCGACGCCTGGCCCTCGAAGCGGAAAATGCTTCCATAGACGTTGGGCTTGCCCAGCAACACGCAGGCATCGTTTACCAGGTAGCGCGTCGGGAAGTTGTCTGTGCCGTCCACGATGATGTCGTAACCCTTGAAAATCTGCAGGGCGTTATCCGACGTCAGGCGCGTCTCGTAGGTGTCCACCTCGACGTTGGGATTGATCTCGTAGATGCGGTCCTTGGCGCTGGCCAGCTTGGCTCGGCCTACGTCGCTGGTCCCGTGGATAACCTGACGTTGGAGATTGGTGTAGTCCACCACGTCGAAATCCACGATACCCAGCTTGCCCACGCCCGCCGCGGCAAGATACAGGCCGAGCGGCGCCCCCAAGCCCCCGGCGCCGATGGTCAGCACCTTGGCTTGCTTCAGCTTGAGCTGCCCGTCCATGCCCACCTCGGGCATGATGAGGTGGCGGCTGTAACGCAGGATTTCGTCCCTACTGAGCTGCGCGACCGGACTTAACGTTGCTGTGGTCATGGCATTTTTCCCTAAACTTGATTTTCGTGCGCCCCAAAACGCTCATTGCTGGGGCAAACCCCGCAGGCATTTATCCGTTCATTAAAATGGGGTCTCGGGTGAGAGGCGCCCGGGATCCGCCTCCCGAATCATCGGGAGAGGTGCCCAGGCTAGCTACAGATACAGCGGAGGGCCGTGCCGCCGGCAATGGAAGGCACAATGCTGATGACGTCGTTGTCGTTCAGGGGGGTTTGTTCCTTCTTCAAATACCGGATGTCTTCGTCGTTGATGTAGATGTTCACGAAGCTGCGCAGCTTCCCTTCCTCGGTATAGAGGTGTTTGCGCAAGTCGCCGTACTGGGAGGTGATGGAGGCGAGCGCCTCGCCCACTGTTTTGGCGTTGACCTCAACGGCATCCTGCTTCCCCGCGTATTGCCGAAGCGGGGTCGGGATGATGACTTTCACCGGCATTCATACTCCTCAAAAAGCTTTAGCTTCGTATTCTGCAACTCGAACCCTTCCACTTAGTATATCAGATGCAGCGCGCCCTGCAAGGATTCGCCCCTCTGTGCAGTGGACTACATTCGCTTTTTGCTTCCGAAAAGTGTCTGAATACCACCGTCTCCGAGGTCCTTGGTATAGATGGACTGTATGTGCTTCCACCCCAGGTATGCCCATAAAGCCAAAGCGACCACGGCTCCTAAGACGCCGGCGATTTCATGGATAGTCTTCATTTAAGCTGCTGGACTGCGGCGGCTCCCAGCCGTTTTGGCCGCCGAAGCTTGGTTCGGCGGGAATAAAGCGGGAGCATGCTCCCGCACTCCATGAAATTCGCACTGCACAAATCTCGGCGGTCATAGACCGCCGCTACAGAGCATCAATCGCCTCGGGGTCGAAGACCGAACGATCCTCGGCTAAAGTCCAGCTTGTCAAATCCCGGGCAGTGCCCTGCTCCACCGATACTATAACATAACTGTACCACGGCCAGGCGTGCTCGCAGTCGTAATTCGAGGGTCGCGCCGGGTGGTCGGGATGGGAATGATAGTAGCCCAGGACGTCCAGGCCCCGCGCGCGCGCGTCCTTTTCCACGCGCAACTGCTCGAGGGGATCGATCAAGAAGCGGTTGCGCTCCGTCTCGCGGCCGGGATCATCCAGGGGCAGCAGTTCTTGCGCGCGCTGGGGATCGTGGCGAAGGTTCTTAAGCGGCACAACCTCTGCCACTCGCTTCGTGTCTCCTTCCGGTTTCCCCAGCAACACCCCACAACATTCGCTGGGGTAGTCCCTAACGCCATGCTGGCGGATGGAATCGAGTTGAGCTTCGGAGATTCGCAGTCGCATCAGGCGGAATTCGTTGGGTGATTGAGTGATTTGGTGATTTTGTGATTGAGTAATTGATTTGAGGACGGCTGCTGAGGCCCAGCCGCACTTCCAACACTCAAGTCCGCGAGTCGTTCAATCACCCAATCACTAAATCACCCAATCGCTCAATGGTTCATTGGCCTTCGTCCCAAAATCGTTCGCTCAGGTATTTGTCGCCGCTATCGGGGAAGATCGTGACGACCACTCCGTTCGTCAGGTTCTTGGCCACCTTGAGGGCCGCGACCATAGCAGCGCCTGCGGAGACGCCCACCAGCAGGCCTTCCTCGCGCGCCAGGCGGAGCGTCACGGCGTAGGCCTCTTCCGTCGAGATTTCCAGGTTCTCGTCCGCGACCGAAGGGTCGTAGATCCCGGGCTTGATTGCCGAGGGCATGTGCTTCATGCCTTCCAGGCCGTGAAACGGCGAGTCGGGCTGGAAGGAAACGCAGCGAATGTGGTCATTCAGCTCTTTCAGGCGGCGCGCCGTACCCACAAACGTCCCGCTGGTGCCGAGCCCCGCCACAAAATGCGTGATACGCTCCTCAGTCTGCTCAAAGATTTCGGGCGCGGTCGTCTGGTAATGCGCGTGCCAGTTGGCGGGATTGTCGTACTGGTTCGCGTAAAAATACAGCCCAGGATTTTCGACCGCCATTTCGCGTACCTTGCGGATGGCTCCGTCGGAACCCTCCATGGGATCCGTGTACACAATCTCCGCGCCATAGGCCTTCAAAATGCGCTTGCGCTCCAGGCTGACGTTCGAGGGCATACAGAGCTTCACCCGGTATCCGCGCGCCGCACAGATCATGGCATAAGCAATACCGGTATTGCCCGAGGTGGAATCAATCAGGACCTTCTCTTTGGTGAGCAGCCCCTCGCGCTCGGCTTCTCGGATAATATTCATTGCCGGGCGGTCCTTGACAGAGCCGCCGGGATTCTCCCATTCCGCTTTGGCGTAGAACTCGACGCCCGGAAATCCCGCGCCGAGCTTCTCGATTCGCAGGAGCGCAGTATTCCCGATCAGGTCGAGGATGTTCCTCGGACCTTGCAAAGCTGAATTTTGGATGGCCAGTGCCCTTGCGCTTTTCCCCATGATTCGAATAGACTTTCTATTCTAGGGGCTGGGCGCGAGAAGTGTCAACCCAAGACGCGTCCCGCGGCGCAATGGCGCGAGGCTGAGCGCCGTCTGGCCTGTTTTTATTTCGATCGTAGCTTGCGCCTTAACGTAGTTGAGAGGTTGGTATGGCCACCGATTCCGACGTCTCCGACATCCGCAAGGAATTTCAACAAGCGGGCTTTGAGGTCTTCGGCGAGCCGAATCTGGACGCCTTTGAAGTGAAGAAGGACGATTGTGTCTGGACGGTGACGCGGAAGGACAACCGCTGGGTAACCACGGGCCCGCCCTGGTTCATCCGGCGCGGGGAACGCTACGAACTCGAAGATCGCGGGTACCAGCATTTCTGGTTTCGCGACGGCAAGCGCGTGCCCGTCCGCCGCGCCGAGCTCGATACCCTGCACCGTTTCGTCGAGGAAGTCCGCTACGTCCTGGGGATAAAGGTCCTCTACCACGAGTCTCTGGGCACCACCAACGCCCGCAGCGTCTACGACCGCCTCACCGGCCGCCCGGACCGAAACCTTGTCTGAAACCGATCTCAACGGAATTCAGATCCTTCCAGGCGTTCAATATCGGCTACGTTCCTGCGTCAACAACACCGCGCCGCTGGTCTTGAGAACTTTGCTTCCGTAGATCCTCCGGAGGCGCCCCAGAAAATCGGGACGACGCGCGGCTACAGCGCGCTTCACGGGCAGCAGACGCGCAATCACCCGCCGCCGCTTGGTGATCGCGATTTCATTCCCATCCCGCAGCATCTCCTCGACGATGGAAAAGCGGTAACGAAGGTCGCTGACACTTGCTGATCTCATGTGGTACATCGTCACGCCCAAACCTCCGCGTCGCAAGCTCCTCATGATAACGTTCACGAACCGCGTCTAAACCGAAGTTCCACGGCATTTGGACGGAATTCTACTGACTCGCTGAGAGATAGCGGCAAAATCAGTTTCCTGTTACTGGGAACGTCCGGATCAGTTCGTGCGCCCGCGTCTGGAGCGGCGTGGGCTCGGGCACCT
>JAIQGA010000255.1 GCA_020072925.1 Terriglobia bacterium
GTGGTTCGGCGACCTGGTGACCTGCCGGGATTGGACTGACCTGTGGCTGAACGAAGGTTTCGCCACGTTTATGCAATATGTGTGGGACGAGCACGCCAACGGCCGCGACCGCGCGCTCCTGGACCTGGAAGACCCGACATCCGGCTACAGCTACGCCGAGGAGTTCAGTAAACGTGCGATTGTGCCCTCGGCCTATGACAGCCCCTGGGATATGTTCGACGCGACCACGTATAACAAGGGTGGCTGGGCCATCCGCGTATTGCGAGGCCAGCTCGGCGAGGCGGCTTTCTGGAAGGCCATTCACGCCTATCTTACGCAATATCGCGCCCAGCCCGCGGACACCGAGGACTTCGAAAGAGTCGTCGAGCAGTCCACGGGACGCGACCTCCACGAGTTTTTTGGGCAATGGTTCCGCGCGATCGGACATCCCGAATTCACCGCCTCCTGGCGATGGGATAAAAGCAAGAAGGCCGCGGTTGTGCACCTGGAGCAGCCTAAGGCGGGGGGGCTCCATTATGGGTTCTACACCGGCAACATAACGGTGGCGGCATGGGTCAAGGGAGCGCGAATTACGAGGACCTTTGCCATCCGTAGCGCGCAGGAAACCCTCGAACTCCCGCTGCGCGCGCGTCCCCAAATGGTGCAAGTCGATCCCGAACACGAATGGCTCAAGGAATTAACCTGGGAAAAAAGCGCCAGTGAATGGAACTACGAGGCGGCTCACGCGCCCTACGCAGTGGACCGCATCCGGGCGCTCCAGGCGCTCCTCAAGCAGCTCTCGAAGCAGTCGCCTCTGAGTTCTCAGTCCGCCATCGGGCATGTAGGAAGCGGCGAAGCGGCCACCCTCAGCAAAGATGGACTCGTGAGACTCGTCTCGGCGCGCGCTCGGCACGATGCTGATCTCGAATTGCGTTCCTTCGCGCTCCAGCAGCTTGTACGGCTGGACCCATCGAAGGGGAAGCCATTGGCGATGGCTTGGCTCAAGTCGCGGGACGCCGGCATCCGCCTCGCCGGCATGCAGGCCGTAACGCGACTCCCGGAGAACGCTCTTCGGGCAGGCGACGTGGCACGCTTGCACCGCCTATTCGAGACGGACGCCATCGCGCAGGTCCGCGCCACGGCGCTCGACGGGTTGCTCAAATTCGATCCTGCACACAAAAGGGAGGAATTGGAAGTCGGGTTGAAGGCGCATAGTTACGATTGGATTGTGGAATCCCGCGCCCTCGAGGCATGGGCGGGGCTGGGCGCTAAAGCTCTGCCCGTGCTGAAGGCATGGGCCGCACCGAGCGTGCCACCCGCGCCTCGAGAAGCAGCCATCAACGGATTGGGGAAGATCGGTCAGGGCGATCCCGAAGTCCTCAAGCTGTTGCGGCACGCCCTCGCCACCGCTCCGCCCTATAATGTCCAGATGAGTGCGGCATCGGCGCTCGCCGCGCTGAACGATCAGGCGTCGCTCGGAGAAATCCAGCGACTGCGGGACGAGACCTGGGTGGGCTTCTTTCGCGGAGAGTTTGCTGGGGCCGCCGCAAAATTGAAAAATGCCAGGGCCGGCGGCGCTCGCGGCAACAGCGGGCAGGGCGATCGCTGAGGCACAATTTTTCAACCCCTCAGCCTTGCTTGCTTCGGGGCACAGTCGCAGTCCAGGTTGAGGGAAATGCGGAGATCCTTCGCTTCGCTCAGGATGACATTGTCCCCATTGTTGCAGGGGAATCCCGACTTGCTTTTTCCAATCGGGGTGACCGATACTTTCTTTCCTTCAGAAATCTCCTGCGGGGGCAAAGGTGAATAAAGGTAAAAGGCGCAAGGGAATCGGCTTGGTTCAGGAATTGAAATACCCGACTAATCCCTATCAGTCCGAATTTCCGGGAGGCAAGAATCCGGAGGAGGATTAACTAAGAGTCGACAGTCAACAGTTCACAGTCCATTATTCCGTGGATAATTGGCTCTTAACTGTCGACTGTTGACTGTCGATCTGGGTTGGCTGACATGAACACGGATCCGTCGAGACGACAATTCCTGCAGGGAATAGCGACGGCGGCCATCGCGCAGTCGGCGGGAGGCTGGAAGCTTTCGCTGGGCGAAGAAGCGACATCGCGAGAAAAGCTTTTCCCATTCCGCCATGCCGACGTCAAGCTGACAGGCGGACCGCTCAAGGCGCAATTCGAGCGCGTGCACGCGTACTACCTCAGCCTCGATGAGGACCGCCTGCTGAAAGGCTTTCGCCAGCGCGCCGGCCTGCCCGCGCCCGGTGAGGAGATGGGCGGGTGGTACGGCCCCGACGGTTTTGCTCCGGCGCACTGCTTCGGCCAGTATATTTCCGGCCTGGCGCGTTTCGCCGCAGCCACCGGCGACGCGGCAACGCAGGCCAAGGTGCGCAGGCTGGTGGAAGGCTTCGCCGCCACGGTCGGCTCCGATGGCTTCGGATACATGAACGCGCGAGCCTCCGTGGACTTTCCCGCTTACATTCTCGACAAGTATGAGATTGGCTTGCTCGACGCGAACCAACTTGCCGGCGTCGCTCCGGCGCGCGAACTGCTGGAACGGATCATCCGGGGATCCGTACGGTTTTTGCCGCCTCAAGCCATCGAGCAGGACGGCAAGCGCAAACAAGGGCCGTGGGACGAGTCGTACACACTTCCGGAGAATCTCTTCCTCGTTTACGAATTGATGGGCGAGAGCGCCTACCGCGATTTGGCGAAGAAATATCTGTTCGATGGGCCGTACTTTGATCCCCTGGCTCGCGGGGTGAACGTGCTTCCGGGGCTGCACGCTTACAGCCACGTGAACTCATTGAGCTCTGCGGCGAAGGCTTATCAGGTGCTCGGCGAGCCGAAGTACCTCCAGACGATCCAGAACGCCTGGGACATGCTCGAGACCACGCAGGAATTCGCCTCGGGCGGGTGGGGGCCGGGCGAGCATTTCGTCGAACCGCACAAGGGAAAGCTGGGCGAGAGTCTGAACCACACCCACGCGCACTTCGAGACGCCCTGCGGAGCCTATGCGCATTTCAAGCTGGCGCGCTATCTGCTGCGCTTCACCGGAGAGGCGCGCTACGGAGACGGCCTCGAGCGCGTGCTTTACAACACAATTCTCGGCGCCAAGGATCCCTCGGGCGACGGCCAGTTCTTCTACTACTCCGATTATCATCCCGCCGCGCAGAAAGGCTATTTCCCTGACAAGTGGCCGTGCTGTTCAGGCACCTTGCCGCAAGTCGTGGCGGATTACCTGATCAGCGCCTACTTTCACAGCGCGGACGGGATCTACGTGAACCTCTTTGTGCCTTCCGAGGTGAGCTGGAAGGCCGGGGAGACGCCCGCGCGGCTCGTCCAGAGCACGGACTATCCGGAATCGGGTGCAACGGAGCTGCGCATTGAGGTGCCGGCGCCCACTGAGTTCACACTGCACGTGCGCATTCCGGGGTGGTTGTCGTCGTCACCGCGGATCGAGGTGAATGGCCGGGCGGTGTCCGAGCCGGCGGAGCGCGGCACGTTCGCGGCGCTGCGGCGGCGCTGGCAGAATCATGATACGGTGCACGTGGAGTTTCCTCTGGCTTTCCGCAGCGTGCCGGTAGACGAGCAGCACCCCGACCTCGTCGCCGTGATGCGAGGGCCGGTGATGCTCGTCGCGCCCGTGCCGCCTCCGCAGATTCCTCGCGCGGCTTTAAATTCGCCGCAGGGCATGACCCGGGTGGCCGGCGAGCCGCTCTTTTTCGAACTGCCCTCGACCGCGAAGACACTTCAGTTTAAGCCGTTCTACGCCGTGCAGGACGAGTCCTACACGACCTACGTTCGCGAAACCTGAAGAGCTTCATGGAACAGCCGCACACCCCGAATCGCGCGTTGACGGGAAAGGTGGCCGTAGTCACAGGCTCGACCCAGGGCATTGGCGCGGGCATCGCGAAGAAATTCGCCGAATGTGGCGCGCGCGTCGTCATCCACGGCATCGAGCGGCAGCGCGCGGGCGGAGAAAACGTGCTGGCGGCCGTGAAAGCCGCGGGCAGCGACGCATTCCTGGTCCTCGGCGACTTGAAGGAAGAAGCGCATTGCCGCAGCACGATTCGGCAGGCCGTCGAGCGCTTCGGTCGCATCGATATCCTGGTGAATAACGCTGCACTGACGTACCGCAACACCATCGAGGACTCCTCCGTCGCGCTTTGGGATGAGATTTTCGCGGTCAACCTCCGCGCGCCTTTCATCCTTTGCCAGGAAGCCGTCAAAGACATGAAAGAACGACGCAGCGGCTGCATCATCAATATCGGCTCGCTGAACGCTTACGTGGGCGGGACCAACCTGCTGCTCTACTCATCGTCGAAGGGCGGTCTGCTGACGTTTACCAAGAATCTCGCCAATTACCTCACCCGCTACCGAATTCGAGTCAATCAAATCAATCCCGGCTGGACGCTGACTGAGGGCGAGCATTATGTGAAGTCCGTATTGGAAGGGAGGGGCGAGAACTGGCTCGAGGACGCGCTCAAGACGCGCCCCATGGGACGTATGCTCACCCCGGAGGAAGTCGGCCGCGCGGCGGTCTTCCTGGCCACCGACGAGATCATCACCGGCGCCGTCCTCGATTACGAGCAGGTCGTGGCCGGGGCGCCGCCGAACGTGTAGCCATGGTAACTGAAGATTGTCGATTGATGATTTTGGAGAATTCGGGTTACCGCGAGCTACCCTCTCATCGCTCCGGTCGCGAGCAGGTAGGCTTCCACGGTTTTCGTGAAGCTGCGGACCTTGGGGGGCAGGTCGTGCACCGTGCAAACGGCGCACTGCTTGATGTCTTCCACCGTCTTGAGAAGCTCGGTGATGGAATCCAGCGCGGCATCCAGCGGAAATTGCACGCCAACTAAGCTCTCGGGATTGAACTTGACGGCGTTTTTCAACTCACGCTCGACCTTGTCGGCGGTGACCAGCACACCGCGTTGCTTTTCGCGGAAGGACTCCCAAGTCGGCCCGGCTTCCGGGAAGCCCTCCATGGCATGTTTGTGGCCGAAGAATTCGAGTTCGCAGCCCAGCCACTCGAGGTCCTCTGCGAGTTGCAGCAACGCCGGTTCGTTCATCACCCTACATTCTAATCTCAACAGCTCAGGCGCGGGAGGATTAAAAGTGGCCGCCAGCGAGCTGACTACATTCTGTCCCCTGGGACGAAAAACAGGAATGGACTGCACGAGGCCCATCGCCACGCCGCAGCCCACGTGGTCCGCGCGCTTCCTCGCACGCCCATCAACAACGAGGTGAAGATGGAATACCGCACTCTTTCGAAGACCGATTTGAAAGTCTCGCGCATTTCTTTTGGCGTCATGACCTTTGGCGCGCAGACCGACGAGGCCACGGCCCTGCGCATGGTCGACCGCTGCCTCGACGCAGGTATCAACTTCTTCGATACGGCGAATGTCTATAACCAGGGTGCGGCAGAGACCATCCTGGGCAGAGCGTTGCGCGGCCGCCGCGAGCGCGTCGTGATGGCCACCAAAGTCCGCGGCAAGATGGGCGACGCGCCTGACGAGAGCGGCCTCTCCCGCGCCGCCATCCTCAAGGCAATTGATGCCAGCCTCCAGCGCCTCGGGACCGATTACCTGGACATCTACTACTTTCATCAGCCCGACTACGCAACACCCATTGCGGAATCGCTCGCGGCCATGGACGAACTGGTGCGCGCGGGAAAAGTGCGCTGGCCCGCGGTCTCCAATCACGCCGCGTGGCAGGTGTGCGAAATCCTGTGGATCGCGGAGAAGAACGCCTACCGCCCGCCGCTGATTTCGCAGCCTATGTATAACCTCCTGGCTCGTGGGATCGAAGAAGAATACCTGCCCTTCTGCAACCAGCATGGAATCGCCGTCGTGCCGTACAATCCCCTGGCCGGCGGCCTGCTCACCGGAAAGCATGCGCGCCAGCGCGGGCCGCTTCCCGGGACGCGCTTCGACGGCAACACGATGTACCAGGAGCGCTACTGGCACGACGACGACTTCGCCGCGGTCGAGGAATTGCGCGCCGTCGCCCGCGAGGCGGGAAAGACGATGGTCCAGCTTGCGCTCGAATGGCTCCTCAGCCGGCCTCAGGTGGATTCCATTATTCTGGGGGCTTCGCGAATGGAACAGCTCGAGGAAAACCTCAAAGCCTGCGAGAGCGGCACGTTGGATGAAGCCACGCTCGCGCGCTGCGACGCCGTCTGGAAGCGCCTGCGGGGCGTTACGCCCAAGTACAATCGGTAACTTCCTTAAGGAAACTTCCAGTCAGTCCGTTACGGAGCAATCCCCCAGCCAAGGCAGCCGCGACGTAAACCGACCTGAAGTTTGAGTCTCTACCTCGACACAGAAGGCAGAGAGTTATTCCCGTCAATGCATTACCTCACGCCTCCATCCTCAATTCCAGCTTGGCGGCGTCCCAGAAGACGCGCTGCTTCTTGAGGTAGGAGATATTGGCCATGTGGCAGGCGACGGCGGTGCCGCAGCCGAACTCCACGGGCTCGACAGGTTGCTGCCGGCTTTTGACGCTCGCGAAGAAGTTGCGGAAGTGGTCCTCGGTGCCTTCGGCGCGCTGCGGGTAGCTTTCCTTCTTCCGTTTGGGCTGCTGCTTCGCCGTGCCCACATCCGCCAGGGGATCGTTTTTATGCTCGTCGCAAAAGCGCTGCTTGAGGTCCGCGGGCCAACTTTCGAGGGGATAGAGGTAATCCTCCATGGGGTTGTAGGGCACGAGGTTGGCGGACCATTCGGTAAGTTCCACCGTGCCTTGGTCACCGTAGAAGCGCACGATCTCACCCGGGTCCCAATTCGAAGCGAGATTGGCCAGCACAATGGCCTGGAACTTGCCGTAGTCGTACACCGTGTTGTGAATGTCGGGCACGTCGCGGTCGCCCGTCCACTTGAAGATGCCGCCCGTGGCCATGGCGCTCGCCGGATACTGCACGTTCAGCACGTAATGGACGCGCGAGAGCAGGTGCACGTATTCGTCGCCCGCAATGCCCGTGCCGTAGTCCCACCAGTTGCGGAACTGGAAGAAGCGCGCGGCGTCGAAGGGGCGCTTGGGTGCGTTGCCCTGGAAGCGTTCCCAATCGACGGTCTGGGGCGAAGCGTCGGGCGGCACGGGATAGCGCCACGCGCCCACGGCGCTGGGACGGAAAATCGATGCCTGCACCATGTACACGTTGCCAATCTGCCCGCTCTGGACCAGTTCTTTGGCCTTCTGGGTCGAGGTCATGCTCAGGCTCTGGCTGCCCACCTGCACCAGGCGGCCCGTCTCCTTCGCCACCTTCGCCATTTCCAGGGCCTCGGGGATGGTGTGCGTCATGGGCTTTTCGCAATACACGTCTTTGCCCGCACGCATCGCCGCCATGGCGACCGGAGCGTGCCAGTGGTCGGAGGTCGCGATGACGACGGCGTCGAGGTCCTTGCGGTCGAGCACCTCGCGGTACTCGCGCGTCGTGGGGGTGTTCGCCTGAATCTCCTGCGCGCGGCGGAAATGGCCGTCGTACAGATCGCAGACCACGGCGACGTTCCCACCCACGTTCAGAATGTATTGCATCAATTCGAGGCCTCGAATGCCTGCGCCAATAATGCCGACGGTGACTTTATCATTGGGAGAGACGGAAGCGCCCGCGGCCGGCGTCGCCAGGCCGAAGCCCGCCACGGTTGCGCCCGCCACCGTGCGGCCAAGAAACTCGCGACGATTAATGGATTGGTTTGACATGTTGACTCCTTTCGAAGAGTCGGATGCACGGCAGGACCGTGCTCACGGGCGAGACGCCCGTGCTACAACGCCTTTACACGAGCTGCCATCTGGCCGGGCGCGTGCCGCCCGCCAGGCGAACCTTGCCGACGTGCTCGAGCCGGTCCATGTGGCCCTTGACAGGAAACATGGCGAGCACATGCGTGTCCTTGGGCCAATCGCCCACAGCGTCGGCGACGACGTCAATCAACTGCTTCATCGTCAGGCCGGCGGGATTCCTGGCCAGGCCGTCGAGAATCACGCGGTCGAAAAGCTCGACGGTCTGGCGCGACTCCGCGAGGAAGTCGCGAATCTCTTCGCCGCGCATGATGGGCCAGTGGCCCGAATAGAGCACGTCGATGGGCAGGTGCTCGAAGTAGCGCAGCGTTGAAAGGTAGATGTCCACGTAGTAGTAGGTGACGGGGATGCCCATGCCCCCGGCGGCCTTCGGGCAGCCGCGCCCGTGAATCGCGTCGCCCACAAATGCCGCCCGGTGTCTGGCGTCGTAGAGCGCCAGGTGGCCGTGCGTATGGCCGGGAACGTGAAGGACGTCGAGCGCCCAATCATCTTTCAGACGCACCTTTTCACCGCCCGAAAAGCAAATGTCCATCTTCCGGGCTTTGCCGCCGTCGGGCGGAGGTTCCGCCTCAAAGCCCACGTCGTGCTCGGCGCGCAGGAAGTTGTAGCGCCGGTCGTAGAGCGCCCGCGGGTCCTCGACGAGTTCGCGATCGGCCGCGCCGCAACTCAGCCAGGTGCCCGGCGAAACAGACTTGATGGCGTCGTTCCCGCCCTGGTGGTCGAGGTCCGCGTGTGTGGTGACCGACAAAGTGAGACGCTGCGGCGCAAGCTTCAGCCGCTCCATGT
>JAIQGA010000256.1 GCA_020072925.1 Terriglobia bacterium
CCTGGTGGAGTTGCTGGACCGTCAGAAAGATGCCGCTCAGCGCGCGGCGGCGCTGCGCTACGCGACGCAACTCGTCGCCGTCGCGGAGAAGGTAGCACAGCGGCCGAAGCCCGCGGAAGTTGCCGACGGAAAGTGGCGCGAAAGCCACGCGCGGCTCCTCGCTGCCGCTTACCTCGCCCGCGGCAAAGTGCACGCCGGGTCTGGGGAAATCGCTCCCGCGATTGCCGACTACGAGAAGAGCTTCGCGGCTTACCCGACCGCCGAAGTCGCGGAGCGCCTGGGCGACCTGAACGTCCAGCAGGGCGATGCCGCGCGCGGCATCGAGGAATACGCCACGGCGTTCAGCTTCCCTGGCAGAGACGTGGATCCCGCGCAACGCGACGAACTCCGCCGCAAGCTGGGAAGCATTTACCTGGCCCAACACGGTTCCGAAAAAGGGCTGGGAGATTTGATCCTGCGACGCTACGACGAGCTGATGCGCAGCATCGGCGCGCGCTTCGCCGACCAGCACTCGGCGAACGCCGACCGGCAAGACCCTTTTGACTTTGTTCTGGGGCGCCCGGACGGCACCTCGCTGCGGCTCGCGGACTTTCGCGGCAAAGTCGTGGTCATGGATTTCTGGGCGACGTGGTGCCCGCCCTGCCGCGTGGAGGGTAAGCTCCTGGAGCGCGTTGAGGAGAGTTTCCACAACGAGCCCGCCGCGGCGTTTCTGGCGGTGAACGTGGACGAAGACCGCGACGGCGTGGCGAGCTTCCTCACGCAGGAACGCTGGACGACGCCGGTGGTGTACGCGCAGGGTCTCGATCACCTTCTGGGCGTGCGCTCGCTGCCCACCCTCGTGATTTTCGATCGCACAGGGCGCGTGGTTTTCCGCGAGGAGGGCCTGGACCTTTCCACCTTCGTCGAGACCCTCGAGAAGAAGGTGCGCGACGTGCTCGCGCAGCCTGCGGTCGCCACCGCCTCGCAGTAGCGGCGACTTTACGTCGCCACGGCGACGGCTGATGGCGATGTGAAATTACCGCTATGTCGCCAGGGCGGGCGAGGCTCATGGCGATGTGCAATCGCCGCTACCTCACACATGTCGGCTTTTGACGAACCTCCTACAAGGTAGCGCGATCGATCTCCTCAACCAGCGCGCGTTTATCCTCTTCGGGCAGGAACGCGGAACGCGCCGCCTGGCGCGCCAGTTCGGCCATGACCTCGCGCGAGAGACCGAAGCATCGCGCCGCCTGGAGATATTCGTTTTCCAGGCTGGTCCCGAACATCGCGGGATCGTCGGAGTTGAGCGTCACCACGAGACCGCCGGCGAGGAATTTGAGCCCGTGCCCGATGCGCTCGGCGCCCAGCAACTCGATGGCATGTCGCACGCTCTCCGCTCCGGCCGCCTCGCCCGCGTGCGCCACCACATGCAGCCCCAGACCGCGCGCCTCGCGATAAATCTCCGCAAAAAGTTCCGCGGGCCCGCGCACCTCATCGCCTCCGATGCCGAACGCGACCACGCCCTGGGAGCGATAGCGGGCCGCGGCGTGAAGCACCTGACGCACGTGACGCTTCCCGAAATGGCGAATCGCGTCGAAGATCCAGTTGATGTGCATTCCCAGGCGCGCTCCGGCCGCGCGCGCCGCCTCGGCGCTCGCTTCGAACACCTTCTCAAGCGATTGCCTCTTCCACAGGACGACCCCCGCGGAGAGAATCACCTCCGCGTACTTTACATTCTGCGCCGCCAGCCATTCCATCAGACGTGTGGTGGCCAAGGCGTAGTCTTCCGGCTCCTCCAGCAGGAGCGTGATCATCCCGAAGGCCTTCAGGAAATCCTGAAAGTTGCGGTAGCGATAATGCTGCTGACGCCGGCGGCTGACCCACTCCGCGATTTTTCTGCGCGGCCAGCCTTTCCGCCGGGAAAGCTCGCGCAAGGTCTCGGGCTGGACGGCGCCTTCGAGATGAAGATGGAGTTCAACCTTGGGAAGACGCGCCAGGAAGGATTCAAGCTCTCGAGTCGGGGACATGAGAGGTTACAGGGGACAGGTTACAGGTGTCAGGGAAAAAACCCACGAGCCCGCCTGCGCCCACAAACCGCCACGGTTTACCTCCGCCCCGTAACCTGTCACCTATAACCTGTAACCTGAATCTACCGGTTCGGCAAGGGCGGCTTGCCGGCATTCAACCAGGCCGTGTACAAGTACGATCCGGCGTCCTGAGCTGCATTATTGATCTCGCGTACCAGGTTGGCGCCCACCTGCGAGTAGAAGCGGTCGAAGTATTCGTCGGTATAATCCACCTGGCCGTCGCGCGCCCGACGGTCATACCAGATGATGGGATCCACCCAGAGATTCGCTTCGAGGCACGCCTGGAAGGCGAATTCGGTGGGATCGCTGATCTTCACCGCGCTCTCCGGATGCATAATGAAGAATTTCGAATACCGGTCCACGAGCCGAATCTCGTATCGGTCCGCGAGCCCCGTCTGCAGGGTCAGTTGCCCATCGTAATTCTGCGTGGTGTGCAGAGGGTCATGGGCGTCGGCAACGTAATGGGCGAGCACTGCCGCGTCCTCACGCGCTTCATCCCACTTCCCGGCTTTCAGCGCGTTGGTCAGGCGCAAACTGAACTCGCCGATTTGCCAGGGCAATACGCCGTCGCGGTTGATCCGCCCCGAGCCGTATTTGTCCACGGCAGCCTTGAAATTATGTGGCAAGGGCAGGTAGGGGAACACGCCATACTTATCGAGGTAGATATAGTGCCGCTTGCGCTCGTAGCGGTCCTTCTTCATCCAGTCGTCGGGATCGTTCGCGTGTTCGACCAGAAACTCCCGGTTAGCTTCGAAGAACCCGCGTATCTCCGGCGGCAACGTATGAATTGCCCAGGTGTTGACAATGTCGTGAGCGGTCGGACCCCAGGCATACGTACAGCCCGCGCCCAGCAACCAGAGCGCGAGAAGCGCGGCCGAAGTCCGCGCGAAAATGAGGCGTTGGCCGGGCCGGCGTCCGGTCCGCTTTTCAAGGCGTCGCATAACCTTTAGCTTGACTACACTCCAATGATGCGCCCGATTGTACCTTATTTCTCGATGTAAGTCGTGCGCGCAAACCATCTTGCCTGCTCACCGGAATGCGGCCCGGCCGCCGGAGCCCTCCAGGGCGGCTAGGTTGTCTCCCGGTGCGAGGTCACAGCCTCGGGTGGAGCGAGGACCACGTGCGGGTCGCGCCCGAATTCGCTGTGGTGTTGACTGTATACGAAATAGATAACTAACCCCACAATCAGCCACACCACGAATCGCAGCCAGGTCTCCACGGGCAGGCTGGCCATCAGGACCATGCAACACAGAATGGAGAGGATGGGGACGGCCGGCACCGCGGGCGTGCGAAAGCCGCGGCGGCGCTCCGGTTGCGTCCGCCGCAGCACCAGGACGCCCAGCGACACCAGCACGAAGGCAAAAAGCGTGCCGATATTCGAGAGGTCGGCGAGCGTTCCGATATCGAAGATCCCCGCCGGGATCGCCACGAAAAAGCCCGCCACCCAGGTGCTGACGTGCGGCGTTCGGAAGCGCGCGTGGACGCTGGAGAAGACGCGGGGCAACAGGCCGTCGCGGGACATGGCGAACCAGACGCGCGCCTGCCCGAGCTGGAAGACCAGCAGCGAGCTGATCATCCCCATCAATGCGCCCACCGTCACCCACTGCTTTACGCGGGGAAGTCCGATGGCCACGAGCGCGTTTGCCACCGGCGCGGCGTTGCGCAACGTGTCCCAGTGCTGGATTCCCGTCAATACCAGCGCCACGGAGATGTAAAGGACCGCGCAGACGATCAGGGAAGCAATGATGCCGAAGGGCACGTCCCGCCGCGGGTTCTTGCACTCTTCCGCCGCCGTCGAGACCGAGTCGAACCCGATGTAGGTGAAGAAGACGATCGCGCCCCCTGTCAGCACGCCTTGCCAGCCGTTGGGCATGAAGGGCTTCCAGTTGGAAACGTGGATATATCGCGCTGCGGCAGTAATGAAAATGAAAATGGCGATGATCTTGATGCTGACCAGGAGGTTGTTGGCCCCGGCGCTCTCCCGGATGCCGATCACCAGCAGGACGGTGAGGAACATTACGATCAGGAAACCCGGAAGATTGAACCAGGCGCCTGTGCGGTGGAGGGAATCGTTGAGAAGCGGGTTCATCAACTGCTGCGGCAGTTTCAGGCCGAATCCCTGCAACAGGCTGTCCACGTAAGCCGAGAACCCTACCGCCACCGCCATGTTGCTCACCGCGTATTCCAGGATCAGGTCCCAGCCGATGATCCAGGCGACGATTTCGCCGAGCGTGGCGTAGGTGTACGTGTAGGCGCTGCCGGCAATGGGAATCATGGAGGCGAGTTCGGCATAACACAGTCCAGCCAGCGCACAGGCAATCGCCACCAGCAGGAAGGAGAGGGCGATGCTGGGCCCGGCGCCCGGTCGGCCTGCCGTGCCCACCGCGTGAGAGCCATGCAGCAGCACGCCGAGCAGCGGCGCTTTCAGGATGGAATGGAATTGCAGGGCTTCGCCCGCCGCCGCTGTGCCTGTGAGGATGAAGATGCCGGTGCCGATGATGGCGCCGATGCCCAGCGCCGTCAGCGACCACGGCCCCAGCGACTTGCGGAGTTGGTGGCCCGGCGCCTCCGCCTCCGCCAGCAGATGGTCGATGCTTTTCTTCTTCAGGAGTTGACTGGACATTTGAGTACGGCGACGAGAGACAAGTGATGAGCAGGAAAAAGCCATCAGCTATCAGCCGTCAGCGTTCAGCAACCCGCTCCTTGCTGATTGCTGAAAGCTGAGCGCTGAAAGCTGCAACGGATTCGTCACCCATCACCCGTCACTGCCCTTACCGCCGCGGCGGCGCGCCCGGGCCCTTCTTCTTCAGCTTGGGCTTCTTGGAGCCGCGGGGATAGTCGCGCTTGGGTTTCGGCGCGCGCTTCTTGCGCGCCGCGCGTTTCAGCTTTTTCCGTTCCGCTCGATCCTGAATCTTCTTCGTGTTCATGCGCACCGGTCCTATGAATTGGAATTCAAACCTTCTCGAGAGCGGCGAACCGCTCCACCAGCTTTTTCTTCCCGTAACCGGGAAAACTGACGGTCAGCTTGGTGTCTTCGCCTTCGCCTTCAAAATCGATGACCGTGCCCACGCCGTATTTGGAGTGGCGAACCTTCGCCCCCAGTTTCCAGCGGTCATTGCGCCCGGGGCGCGCCGCCGGCGGCTCGCGGTCGAATCCCCGGGTGTTCGCGTTGCGTCGCCGGAAGAACTCTTCGACGCTCGAAGTGGAATTAAAGGCGTTATCCCATGTCGTGCGGGGTTTCGCCCCCGTCATGGTGAGGTTCAAGCGTTCGAGGAGGGCTTCGGGAACTTCGCTCAGAAACCGCGAGGCCCGCGTTCCCTCAAACGCCTCGCGTCCGTAGGAGCGCCGCGTGCGCGCCCAAGAAAGCACCAGGCGGTCCTTGGCGCGGGTCATCCCCACATAACACAAGCGCCGCTCTTCCTCGATTCCCGCCTCATCGTCGAGGGAAAGTTGATGCGGGAAGAGCCCTTCCTCCAGCCCGGCCAGAAACACCACGTGGAACTCCAGGCCCTTGGCGCTGTGCAGCGTCATCAACGTAACGCGCGCGCGCTCGTCGTAGTCGTCCTGGTCGGAGACCAGCGCGGCGTGGTCGAGGAGCTCCGCCAGCGTGATGCCCCGCTCTTCCGCCTCGCGCGCGGCATTTACCAGCTCCTGCAGGTTCTCGATGCGGTCCTGCGACTCCGGCAGATTTTCCTGGCGCAGAATTTCCAGATAGCGAGTCCGCTCCAGAATGCTCTTCAAGAACTCGCCCAGCTTGAGGAGTTCGCGGTCTCGATTCAGATCCTCGATAAGGGTGTGAAAACTTTCGAGCGCCCGGAGCGCCCGCGCGGGCAGGCGCCGCTCCGTCATTTCGTGCTCGAGCGCTTCCCACAGGGTGAGCTTGTTTTGCTTCGCGGTCTCTTCGAGCGCCTCCCGCGTCGTATCGCCGATGCCGCGCGGTGGCGTGTTCAGAATGCGCAGGAACGACGCGTCATCGCGCCGGTTGATGGCGAGGCGCGCATAGGCCAGCGCGTCCCGGATCTCCGCGCGCGCGTAAAAGCTGAACCCGCCCACCAGCCGATACTCGACCCCCTGCCGGCGCAGCGCTTCTTCGAATACTCGCGATTGTGCGTTGGTCCGGTAGAGGACGGCGACGCTCTGCTCGCGGCCAGCAGCAAGCGCGCGGGCGATGGTTTCCGCAACCCACAGCGCTTCCTCTTCCGCGTCCATCGCTTCGAACAGCCCGATTTTCTCTCCGCCGCTCCGGTCCGTGACCAGAGTTTTTCCGATGCGAGCCACGTTGCGGCTGACCACGGCCGTCGCGGCGTCCAGGATGCGCTGCGTCGAGCGGTAGTTCTGCTCCAGGCGCACCAACCGCGCCCCCGGGTAGTCCTTCTGGAAGCTCAAAATGTTCTGAATGTCGGCGCCCCGCCAGCGATAGATCGACTGGTCTTCGTCGCCCACCACGCACAGGTTCGAGTGAGCCGCGGTGAGGTGGCGGATCAAACCGTACTGGACGCGATTCGTATCCTGATACTCGTCCACCAGGATATAACGAAATCTTTCATTAAATTGCTCGCGCACGTCCGAAGCCTTCGCGAACAGCTCCACGGTTTTCAGCAACAAATCGTCGAAGTCGAGGGCATTCGCCTTGCGCAGCTTGGCCTCGTACCGGTCGTAGAGCGAGGCCAGCCGCTCCGTCATGGGGTTCGGCGCGCGCTCGTAGAGCTCCGCGGGAGAAAGGCTCTTGTTCTTCGTGTAGCTGATTTGCGCCAGCGCGGCGCGGGGCGAGGTCATCTGTTCGCCGAGTCCCAACTCCTGGATCGCCGCCTTGACCAGCCGCTGCTGGTCGTCAGCATCATAAATCGAGAAGTCGCGCGTGTATCCCAGGCGGTCAATGTGCCGGCGCAGCACGCTCACGCAAAAAGAGTGAAACGTAGAAACGTGCGGCGCGCCAGGGCGCAACTCAACGCGGTCCTCGAGCAGTTGCGCCACGCGCTCCTTCATCTGGTCCGCGGCTTTGTTGGTGAAGGTCACCGCCAGAATCCGTTCCGGCGGGACTTGCTGGACCTCGATCAGGTAGGCGATGCGGAAGGTGATGACCCGCGTCTTGCCGCTGCCCGCGCCCGCCAGGATAAGCAGCGGGCCTGCGGTTTGCTCGACGGCTTCGCGTTGCTGGGGATTTAGCTGCTCGAGCAGGTTCGACATTCCAAGCCGCCGCCCCGGCGCGCCTGCCGCCGTGACGAACAACGCTCCTGCGGGCACGAGATGATGTTGAGCCCGAAGCTGTCATTCTACACGAAGCGACGGGAGGCGACAAACTTCGCGTTAGGGTTGGCGTTGGTGGCAGACCTCAATTGTCCTCGTCGTGCGCGCCCTTCCGCAGTTCGCGTCGAATCGTGGCGGGGTCGTCGAGGGGCGCGCTGGGCGCGACGCGAAAATCCAGCCCCACTTCGCGGACCTTGGCGGGATCGAAAATGCGCACGTCCGAAGGCAGCGCGGTGTACGGCGTGAAATCCGGCTGGCTCGTAAACATATCGGAAAGGTCCGTGGCTGCCGCGTCGTATTGGTTCAGATAAGGCATGCCGAGGATGCGGTCGAAAGTCTTCAGAATGCTCGCCATGCTGGTGTGGACGTGCGAGACGCCGCGCCGGCTGTACGGACTGATGACCATGAGCACGCTGCGGTGCGCATCCACGTGATCGACGCCGCCTTGCGCGTCGTCCTCGGTCACAAAAATCGCCAAGTCCTTCCAGTAAGAGCTGTGCGAAAAGAGGTCAACGAGTTTGCCGAGCGCCAAGTCGTTGTCCGCCACGTAGGACGCGTGGTAGGGAAAACCCTGGGCCGGACGCGGCTCGTCGGTGTGGTCGTTGGGTAACCAGATGTAGATGAATTTTGGCAGGGGCTGCTTGCCGCTCGCGTAGCGGACCTGCCATTCGTGCAGAAACTGCGCGTAGCGGTACTGGTCGGAAATCGTAGTGTTGAACGTCGGATAAGAGCGCGAGGTGTTGTCGAAGAGCACCTTGGGCATGGGCACGTTCAAGATTTCGCGCATCCCGATGGGTTGCATCCCTTCCTTCTCTTCGCCGCCCGGAAGTTCCAGGCCCTCGCCGTAATTGCGGAAGGTCACGCCGCTTCGCGCCAGGTTTTCCCACAGCGAGCCCGCCTCGAGAAAATCCTCCGGACGTGGCGACGAACCGCCGATCGCCAGGCGCCCCGGCGCATCCGGGTCGTCGACGAAATCGAGCTTGCCGCCGTACGCCGTGGGCCAGGAGGCCTCGATCAGCTCATTGGGATAATTCCCCACCAACCAGTGGTGGCCGTCCACGGAAACGTCCGAGTCGACATAGAAGTTATCGCTGATGGCAAAGCGCCGCGCCAGCGCATGATGATTGGGCGTGACGTTGGCGTGCTCGACCGTCGGCTCGCCCGTCTCTTCGACTTTCGCGTCTTCACCCCAACGCGCCAACGACGGGTCGCCTTGAATGACTGGTTCCTTCAAGTCGCCGAAGACTTCATCAAAGGTCCGGTTCTCCTTCACGATGAAGACCACGTGATGAATCAACGCGCTGGCCAGGCCGGCACACGGGATCGGCGATTCGCCGCTGTGCGAGACCCCTGACGTCGGCGGAATGAACCCGTTGCTTTCCACGACCCGCTGGGTGAGTTCTTTCAGCGCGCGTGAATCGGGCATCGGGATGATGGAGACAATACCGTGCGTGATGTCACCAATATATGTTCCCTCCGGCCCTTCGTGAAAATTCGGCCCGGCATTGGGCCCGGCGCCGAAACCCTTGGCGTTCGACACGTAGAGTGACTTGCCATCGGGGCTGATGGCAACGCGTGCAGGGAACCACGCGGTGGGGAAGTAACCGAGAACTTTTCCTTTCTTCGCGTCGAGCGCGGCGACGGCGTTGATTCCCGCGCAAGCCACGTAGAGGCGCTTCTCGTCCGGGCTGAGCGCCATCCCAAACGGCAGCACTCCGCGCAGTCCCTTCACCAAAGGCGCGGGCTCAAGCACGATAGTTTTCTCGATCTTGTTCGTGCGCACGTTGAGGATCGTGATGCTGTCCTGGGTGGCGTTCGAGACGTAGACCTTCTTCCGCCCCGCGACGACCGCGCCCGGGCTCGAGCCGCCCACCGATTGGTCGCCGACCGGAATCCCGGTCCGTACTTTCGCAACGATTTGCGGCTGCGCCGGGTCGTCAACGTCAATCACCAACACCGAATTGGAGTCGGGGACATTCGGGTCGCCCAGGCCGGGAATGTTCTTGTCGCCAATCGTCGTGCCTTCCGTCGCTTCCTGCGACGGGAAACCGAACGCCGGAAATTCCAACCCCGTATTCTTGATATCCTTCGCGTCATAGCCGGGCACCAAGGAATATTGGAACATCCCCACGTTCGAGACGTACGCGCGCCGGCCGTCGGGGCTGAGTGCCAATCCGAACGGCATGCGACCGACCGCAACGCTGGCGAGCAACTGCTTTGATTCGGTATCGATGATGACCAGCCGGAAGTGCGCCAGATCGATTACGAACAGGCGGCGACCGTCGGGCGAGAGTTTCAGTTCGCCCGGTAAGCTGTGCTGGTACGTTTTGCCCTGAAAAGTGCCGTCCAGGCTCAGTGAGCCGAGGCGCTGGTGCGTGACCAAGTCGAAGATTCCGACACGCCCGTTATTGCCCTCGGAAACGTAGAG
>JAIQGA010000257.1 GCA_020072925.1 Terriglobia bacterium
ACCCAGACGGTGCCGGTCTCGTTGCTGATCGGCTGCCATCCCGTCGCGAGATCGACGATTGCCAGGCGGCGGTGCGCCAGCACGAGGTCGGGGGGGGCGTCCCGCTCTCTGCGCGCCGCCTCCAACTCCCGCACTGCCACAGCATGGCCGTCGCGCACCCAAGCCGCCAACCAACCCGCCTCATCCGGCCCCCGGTGGCGAAGCGCAGGCCCCAGTTGCCCCGCCACGGGCCAGATGTCGCGCCCCAAGCCGTTCGATCCCCATACGCCCCCAATGCCGCACATCAGGCGCCACTCTTGAGCACCGGTGCGCCCTCAATCTTGAGGGCGCACTCCAAGCGGCTCTCGCCGATGGGCGCCACCCTAGCGGTAGAACGAGCGAATGGCGTCGGCCACCCTCGCCACGTCGCCCTCGGTGAGCTCGGCGAACATCGGCAGGCTCAGCAAGCGCTCCGAGATCCGCTCCGTGACGGGGAAGCTGCCCCTCTCGAATCCGAGGCGCTGGTACGCCTTCTGGAGATGCAGCGGCAACGGATAGTGCTCGGCCCGGAAGGACGCGTCGTCGAGCAATATGATAAAATTCATCTGGTGCCGTTTGGCGAGTACGTGCCCGCGTGGGCTTTCCCCGACAAGATCGGGAAGATCACCTCGCAGGTCGGCGATTTCGTTCCCGGGACCACTTATCGCGTGGCCCGAACGCCCGAAGGGACGATCGCCGTCTTCATCTGCTACGAAGACATCTTCCCGCAATTGGTCCGGCGGCTGGCCTCCCAGGGCGCGGGCGTGCTGGTGAATATCTCCAACGACGCCTGGTACGACGATACAGCCGCGGCGCCCCAGCACCTGGAAATGGCGCGGCTGCGCGCGATTGAAAACCGTCGCTACCTGCTGCGCGCCACTGACGACGGCATCACGGCGGTCATCGATCCTTACGGACGTGTCGCGGCGGAGGCGCCACGGCATCGCGAGCTGGTTCTGTCGGCAGACTTCCGGTACTTGACGCGACAGACTTTCTACACAGCGCACGGTGACGTCTTTGCCTGGTTGTGCGTGGCAATAACTGGCGTGCTGATCGTAAACGCAATCGTCGCGCGCCGCCGCTCGAACGCCATGTAGCACACGCGAACTTCTCAGCGCGCCTTGGCTGAGAACTGACAACTGATTACTGACAACTTTTTTCGAGGAGCCAACGTGATTGACGAACTGCAACGGGAATTCGAGGAATTAAGGCGGCGCGCCGCGGAACTCCGGAGTTTTCTTTGACCCCTCCGAACGGGCGCGCGAACTCGCCGCGCTCGAAAAGCAAATCGCCGAACCCAACTTGTGGCAGGACCAGGAAGCCTCCCAGCGCATTCTGAGCCAGCGCAAACGCCTTCAAAAAATCCTCGAGACGGACGAGAAACTGGCGCGCCAGTTGGCCGACGTTGGCGCGTACTTCGAGCTCGCGCAGGAAGGCGAGAACGTGACCGCGGACCTGCAAAGCGCGCTGCAAGCGCTGCGCGCCGACCTCGACCTGCTCGAAACGGAGACGCTCCTGGCCGGCGAGCACGATCACCTGAACGCCATCGCCACCATTCATCCCGGCGCGGGTGGCACCGAATCGCAGGACTGGGCGGAGATGCTCCTGCGCATGTACAAGCGCTGGGCAGAGCGTCGCGGCTTCAAATTCACGCTCAATGATTACCAGGGGGGTGAAGAGGCGGGGCTGAAGTCTGCCACCTTTACTATTGCGGGCGACTACGCCTACGGACTTCTGAGCGGCGAAAGCGGCGTGCACCGCCTGGTGCGCATCTCGCCCTTCGACGCCAACCAGCGGCGACATACATCGTTCGCCTCGGTCTTCGTCAGCCCGGAGATTGATGACACCATCAGCATCGAAATCAAGCCGGATGAGCTTAGGGTCGAGACCTACCGTTCGACCGGCAAGGGCGGCCAGCACGTGAATACCACGGATTCCGCCGTGCGCATCACGCACCTGCCTTCCGGCACCGTGGTGCAGTGCCAGAACGAGCGCTCGCAGCACCGCAATAAAGAAATGGCGATGAAGTTCCTGCGTTCGAAATTGTACGAACTGGAACTGCGCAAGCGGCGCGAGGCCGCGGACAAGCTCGAAGCTTCGAAGGCCGATATTGATTTCGGCAGCCAGATCCGCTCCTACGTCCTGCACCCGTACCGCCTGATCAAGGACCACCGGACGAAGTTCGAGGTCGGCGACACCGACCGTGTGCTCGATGGCGACCTAGACCCGTTCATCAAGTCCTATCTCCATTCGCGCCGCGCCGTGCCCAAGGCGGGGTAGGGGAGCGAGTTCGAGTTAGGACTTCCTTAGCCCATACGGGTGCTCTTATGACTGTTAACGTGCATCAACCGAAGACTCACCGCTCCAGGCTCCAGCAACGTGTGGCGGGAGGTGAAGAAATTACGGTCGCTCGTGCAGGTCAGCCGGTTGCCCGGCTGGTTGCCGTTGAGCCGAAGCCAAGCCGGCGCCCACTCGATCTGGACCGTGGCCTGTACGAAGTGCCGGATGACTTCGACGCCCCGCTGCCCGATGAAGTATTGGCCGGCTTCGGTGAGAGGCAGCAGAAAAAACCGGATCATGAAGGGAAGAGGTGACGACGATGTAATGTCAAGCAGAGGCCATGTTGAGAATACCGATTTCAATGCACGGTGATGGTAACGGAGTTCCTGGCAAGCGCCCCATCGCTCCGCCGTTGGCCCTTTAGCACTTCCGTTTGGGCGAGCAATTATCTCCATTCGATGGTAAGTGTCCCGGGCGCGCGGGATTTCGTTGACACTTTTGGTGCCCGCATGCTAGCGTCATAAGCTTGTGCTAGCCGTGAAATTCTCCACAATGCAAAGGGGGGTCCCGCGTGTCAGGGGCTAATCAACACTATTTCTTCACCTCGGAGTCGGTGACCGAAGGTCACCCCGACAAGATCTGCGATCAGATTTCCGATGCCATCCTGGACGCGGTACTGCGCGCCGATCCCAAGGGTCGCGTGGCGTGCGAGGCGATGGTCAAGGACAAAGACGTCTACATTCTGGGGGAACTCACCACCTCGGCCAAGCCCGACATCGAGAAACTGGTGCGCGACACGGTACGGCAGATTGGCTACACGCAGGCCGACGCGGGCTTCACGGCAGACGATTGCCGCATCACGGTCAACCTCACGCAACAGAGCCTGGACATCGCGCAGGGTGTGGATACCGGTGGCGCCGGCGACCAGGGGTTGATGTTCGGCTTCGCCTGCACGGAGACGGATGAGTTGATGCCGTTTCCCATCATGATGGCGCACAAGCTTTGTCTGCGCCTCGCCGAGGTTCGCCGCAAGAAGATTCTCGATTTCTTCCGGCCGGACGGAAAATCCCAGGTCACCGTGGAGTATCAGGGGTCGAAGCCGGTGCGCGTGGAGGCAGTCGTTGTCTCGACGCAGCATTCGCCTAGCGCCAGTCAAGAGATGATCAAGGAGGGGGTCTTGCAGTGCGTCATCAAGCCGGTTATTCCTGCGCACATGCTGGACTCGAATACCAAGTATCACATCAACCCAACCGGCAGCTTCGTGACGGGCGGCCCGGTGGGTGACTCGGGGCTGACCGGCCGCAAGATTATCGTGGACACCTACGGCGGCGCGGCCCATCACGGCGGAGGGTGCTTTTCCGGCAAGGATCCCACCAAAGTCGATCGCTCGGCAACCTATATGGCGCGTTATATCGCCAAGAACCTGGTGGCGGCAGGCATCGCGCAGCGCGTGGAAGTGCAACTCGCGTACGCTATCGGCGTGGAAGCGCCGGTCTCCGTGATGGTGAATACCTTCAGCACCGGAAGAGTGGAAAACAGCGCGCTGGAGTCGCTGGTGCGCAACAATTTCCGGTTGACCCCGCGCGGCATCATTGAAGCGCTCGACCTGCTGCGCCCCATCTACAAGAAAACCGCGGCCTACGGCCACTTCGGCCGGCCGGAACCCGAATTTACCTGGGAGCGAACCGATAAGGCCGACGCTCTTCGGAAGGAGGTTGGCCTGTAAATGGCGACCGCAAAGAAACTCCCTTGTGATGTCAAGGACCTGAAGCTGGCGGCGAAGGGTAAGACGCGCATCGAGTGGGCCAACCAGTGGATGCCCGTTCTGCAGATCATCCGGAAGCGCTTCACCAAGGAGCAACCGCTCAAAGGTGTGCGGATTTCCGCATGCCTGCACGTGACGACGGAAACCGCCAACCTGGCCATTACCCTGCGTGACGGCGGCGCGGAGGTGGTGGTGTGCGCCTCCAATCCTCTCAGCACCCAGGACGACGTTGCAGCCTCGCTGACTCAGGACTTTCACATTCCCACCTTTGCCATCAAAGGTGAGGATAAAGACACGTATTACTCCCACATTGTGGCGGCGCTCGATCACAAGCCGCAAATCACCATGGACGACGGCGCGGACCTGGTCACCACCATCTTGACCAAGCGCCAGGAACTGGTCGCGGGCGTGATGGGCGGGACCGAAGAGACCACCACCGGCGTCGTCCGGCTGCGCAGCATGGCGAAAGACGGCATGCTGAAATATCCCATCGTGGCCGTGAACGACGCCGACACCAAGCATTTGTTTGATAACCGCTACGGGACCGGTCAATCCACGATCGACGGCATCATTCGCGCCACCAACCTGCTGTTTGCGGGGCTGCACGTGGTGGTATGCGGCTACGGCTGGTGCGGGCGCGGCGTGGCGATGCGCGCCAAGGGGCTGGGTGCCGACGTGATCGTTACGGAAGTCAATCCCACGCGGGCACTCGAAGCCGTGATGGACGGCTTCCGCGTCATGCCAGTCAGCCATGCGGCGAAGCTTGGTGACGTATTCATCACGGTGACCGGCAACAAGTCGGTGCTTGGCGCCGAGCAATTCAAGCTGCTGAAAGACGGCGCGGTGCTGGCCAACTCCGGCCATTTCAATGTCGAGCTTGACCTTGCGACGCTCGAGAAAATGGCGAAGGGCAAACGGCAGACACGCGATTTCGTCGAGGAGTATACGCTGCGCGACGGCAGGAAAATCTACGTTCTCGGTGAAGGCCGGCTGATCAATCTGGCGGCGGCGGAAGGCCACCCGGCAGTAGTGATGGACATGAGCTTCGCCAACCAGGCGCTGGTGGTCGAGCACATGGTGAAGAACGCCAAAAAACTCGAACCCAAGGTTTATCCCGTCCCCGCGGAAATCGACCACAATGTGGCAGAACTTAAACTCCAGGCCATGGGCATTACCATTGACACGCTCACGCGGGAACAGGAAGAATACCTGGCGTCCTGGTCGGAAGGAACCTAGATAAAATTGAATCATTGAATCATTTGTTCATTGAATCATTGAAAAGATCAAGATGCCTTTGGGATTTTGTTTGCGTAAATGAAGAAATGACTCAATGAGGCAATGAAACAATCTTTCCTGGGGCATGAAGAATTTCGCTAAACAAGCTCTCGATACCGCCGTGACGCGTGGCGCGACGTACGCCGATGTACGTGTCGTAGGCATCCGGGACCGCTTCCTTTCTACCAAGAACGGCGAGGCCGCGCAGGTGCGGGAGTCGGACTCGCTGGGGCTGGGAATCCGCGCCATTGCGGACGGCGCGTGGGGATTCGCTGCCACCGACGAACTGACCCATGCGAGCATTGACCGCACCGCGGCACGGGCCGTGGAAATCGCCCGTGCCAGCGCGCTGGCCAAAAAGCACGACGTGCAGCTTGCTCCCGAGAACAAAATCGTGGACCACTGGGAGGCGCCCTGCCGCATTGATCCCTTTGCGGTTCCCGTTTCCACCTGCCTGGACTTGTTGCTCAAAGTGGACGCGGCGCTGCGCCGGGTGCAGGGTGTCACGCTCGCCGAGGCTTCGATGGATTTCCGCCGCGTTGAGCAGCTTTTCCTTTCCAGCCTCGGTTCCGAGATCTATCAGGTGAAAACCCAGACGGGCGCGGGCTACGTGGGTACGAGCTTTGCCGACAACGAAATCCAGCGTCGCTCCTACCCGAATTCGTTCGGTGGCCAGTATCAGACTCGCGGCTACGAAGTGGTGGAGGAACTGGATTTGCTGGGCAATGCCCCGCGGGTCGCGGAAGAGGCTGTGGCGCTGCACAAGTGCGAGCAGTGTCCGGCAGGCGTGCGGGACATCATTCTGGACAGCTCGCAGGTAGGACTGCAAATTCACGAGTCGATCGGGCACCCCATTGAGCTTGACCGGGTGCTCGGCACCGAAGCGAACTTCGCGGGGATGAGTTTCCTGACCGTCGAGAAGCTGGGGAATCTGAAATATGGTTCGGACATCGTCAACGTGGTGGCCGACGCCACGCCCGCTCATGGCCCCGGCCTGGGAACGTTTGCGTACGATGACGAAGGCGTGCCGGGGCAGTGCACGCCCATCATCAAGGACGGCCTGTTCGTGGGTTACCTGTCGTCGCGCGAGACGGCGGGCGCCATCGGGCAGACGCGTTCGAGTGGCGCGATGCGCGCGGAAAACTGGAATCGCATCCCGCTCATCCGCATGACCAACGTCAGCCTGCTGCCCGGCACCTGGAAACTCGAGGATTTGATCGCCGATACCGCGGACGGCATTTACATGGAGACCAACCGAAGCTGGTCCATCGACGATAGGCGCTACAACTTCCAGTTTGGCACCGAAATCGGCTGGGAAATCAAGGGTGGCAAGAAGGCACGCATGCTGAAGAATCCCAGCTACGGCGGCATCACCACGGACTTCTGGAATTCCTGCGACGCCATTTGTTCGCGCGATTACTGGACGCTCTGGGGAACGCCCAACTGCGGCAAGGGTCAGCCCATGCAGACCATGGGCACCGGCCACGGCGCGGCGCCCGCGCGCTTCCGCCGCGTGCAGGTGGGCGTGGCATACCCAGGATGAAGTAATTTTATCATTTAATCATTTTGTCATTGCTTCATTGAAGAACCTAAGTGCGGCGTGGCTCGGCGAGCCTATCAATGGCTCAATGATTCAATGACTCAATGAAAAAATCTGAAAATGAACCTGTCTCGCCAACGCGCCGAAGAGATTTTTTCGAAAGTCCTGAAATATTCGACCGCCGACGAGACCGAAGCGATCATCTCCTCCACTTCCTATTCGCTGACGCGCTTCGCCAATAACACCATTCACCAGAATGTCGCGGAAGAAAGCGGCTCGCTTTCCGTGCGCGCCGTGGTGGACGGACGTATGGCGCGCGCCAGCACGAACAAGCTCGACGAACCTTCCATTCGCCAGACTTGCGAAGGCGCGCTGATGCTGGCAAGGCTGCAGCCGCCGATTCCCGACCTGCTTCCCATGCCGGGGCCGCAGATGTACCGGGCCGTGGCACGCTCTTATTCCGAGACGGCGGGGCTCACGCCGCAGACACGCGCCGAGACGGTGGCGCAAGTTGTGGCGCGCGCGGAGAAGGACCACCTCATAGCGGCGGGCGTTTTCGCCAGCGGCGCCAGCGCCTACGCCCTCTTCAATTCGCGCGGTTTGGGTGCCTTTCATGAGGAAACTCTCTCGGAGTTTTCCGTCACTATGCTGGGCGAGTCGAGCTCGGGCTGGGCCAAGGAGACCTCGCCTTACTGGGCGGAACTGGAACCGCTGGAACTGGCGGAGACCGCGGCGCGCAAGGCGCTGGAGAGCCGCGAACCGCAGGAAATCGCTCCGGGCAGGTACACGGTGATTCTCGAGCCTTCGGCGCTCCTCGACCTGTTGGGTTTCCTGGTTCTCGACTTCAGTGGCCTCGCCGTCCACGAACAACGCAGTTGCCTCACCGGGCGCGTGGGTCAGAAGGTTTTCGGCGAGAACGTCAGCCTTCGCGACGATGTTTATCACCCTTTGCAGACGGGCGCCCCCTTCGACGGCGAAGGCGTACCGCGCCAGCGCATGCCCATTGTGGAGAAGGGCGAAGTGAAGAATCTGGTCTATGCGCGCCAGACCGCAAAGCGATTGGGCGCGCAACCCTCCGGTCACGGTCTTCCCCTGCCCAACGACATCGGCGAAGCCCCCGTCAACATCGTGATGGAGGGCGACCACTCGAGTGTGGACGAGATGGTGCGCTCCACCGAGCGCGGCTTGCTGGTGACGCGCTTCTGGTACATCCGCGAAGTCGACCCTTACCAGAAAATCCTCACGGGCATGACCCGGGACGGGACTTTTTGGATTGAGGACGGCCAGATCCGGCATGGCGTGAAGAACCTGAGGTTCAACCAGAGCTTGATCTCGATGCTTGGCCAGGTCGAGGCCCTCAGTGTCCCCCAGCGCACCGCAGGAGAGGAATCCTTCGAGATGGTCGTGCCTGCGGTCAAAGTCCGGGAGTTCAACTTCTCTTCAGCGACGAAGTATTAACACTCTAAAGAATGTCTATTGACAAAATTCTGCCGGCGCAATGCCGGTGAAGCAATTCGGCTCGACGCCTGCTCCGCGGTTCTTGACAAGTTCTGGAGCCCGATGTTAGAAACGAAGTATCGCCCGGCGCTATCGTCTAGGGGTTAGGACGTCAGATTCTCAATCTGAAAACCCGGGTTCGATTCCCGGTAGCGCTACCAGCTACCAAATCTTCTAGTACGGTCCGCGATGTAACGCAGTTCAGGATCTCATCCGTCATCCGGAGCACGGGGAGGATATCGCGGGCTCGGCCAACTCAAACGACGTTCTCCTTCCCGCTGGAAGCTAGTGCCGTTCCAACTTTTTGCGCCTAATCCGCGTAAGGCCATGGCGAGCCGATGCTATGCAGTACGGAAGCGGATACGCAGCCACATTAAGTTGGAACGGCACTGGCGGGGTCGCCGGAGGATTCCCTTCCATTGAAAGAAAGATTCTAACAGGGAAATTCTACCATTCGTTCACAGTGTCGGGATGCGCAAAGTCCACGAGGAGAAATTCCCCGGTGTGGCGTTTCCCGGCACGGCCATCTCCGTGCAAGCCGACCAGAATTAACCGGCCCCAAGGTGCGAAGCGATGCAGGTCACGTCACCCGTTCGTATTCTTTCCTGCCGTCGTGCCGGTCGTGGGGGCTGGCCTGCCCAGCAAACTACGCAGCGCCTTGGCGCGAGATCGTGTAGTTCTTCCCCTGGTAACGGACATTCAACAATCTGGCGCCGGGATCGAAATCCGCGAGGTGCGAATTCATCCGGATGCCGTCATATAAACTGAAATCAGCACCGAAAATGGTGTCAATCACCAGGTCCGTGAAGCATCCGCCCGAGACCTCACACCAGTCATTCCCATAGGGCTGGTCCAAGGGGCATTTGTATGCGCCCCCGTTTTCGGTCGGGAATACCGTCTCCACAATATGGGCCTGCCCATAGGGACCTTGGTTCGCGGATTTGGCCAGGTTCCTGACCCAAGCCGTTAGCCGCGGGGAGGAAGCGACCTTGTACAATCCTTTGGCGGTCATGGGCGGCCAGGCGGTATAAGCCCCCAGCCAACTATGGTCCGCACGGACGTTCCAGGTGGCATCCACGTCCCCCGGGGAAAGCGCGTGCATCCACAACGGTGTGTACAACTCGCTCCAGAAGAAATGGCTCATTTCTTTCTTCTGCTGCTCGCTTAGATCCTCGAACATGGTGTCGAATATCGTAAGTAGATCGTAGCAGTGCCGGACCTCATTGAAGGAACCGTCGGGTTGCCCGGCTCGCCACCAGCCCTTGCTTGAAACGTAGAGCAGGCGGTTGATGCGCGTCGCCAAGTCCTTCGCCTCGGCTCGCAGTTCGCTGGCCCGGCTGCTATTTCCCCGGTGGTCAAGCAAGGAAGCTACGAATCTCATAGCGTAGACATTGCCGGCATTCATGCCTGCGACCTCGTGCACATAGGTACTGACCACTTCCAGCAAGTCGTCCAGCTCGCCGTAATCTGCCAGGCCGCGCCCGTGCTTGTCCAGTTGTTTCCAATAAAGCGCATGGTCGGTCAAGTGCTCGAGTACCGGCTTCCCGTCCACGTTCTTGTCGAGCCAGGCAAAGTCCCCGGTCACTCGCAAGTAGTCGTGGGCGCAACGCAGGATGCCCATATCGTTGACGGCGTACCACGGCCCCACGGGCTTTCCGGTAAGGTAATCCGTAGCGAGATGATGGTGCATGTCCTGGATCAGCCAGTTCTCGACGAGGCGTCGCGAGGGCTCGGGATCGAGCAGGGAAAGACTCAGCGAGGTAAGCATGGCATCCCAGATAAAACTGAGCGTGGGCACAACGCCCGGGAGGGTGAGATACGTGGTTCCGTAAACGGAATCCGGGGAAGCTCGGCGCGAGAACAGAAGGTTTGTGAAACCCCCGTAGTAGAGCTTCCAAAGCGCGGGATCGGAAGTAATCAGTTGGGGAAGATGCCCTGAGAAGTCCGAGTTTCCGGGCGTGAAGGCGGAGCGAAGGAGTCCACCGAAGACCTGCTCGTTCTCTTTGAGGAGGCGGTCGAAGTCGGCTTGTAGAGAATCATAGTTGGCGAGCACTTCATCGCGGCTCCCCCCAAGTACGTTCAGATAGTGGAAGGTCCGCGTCTCATCGGGGCCGAGGGTAAACTCGAACATGAGCATGCGCTTCTGCTCGATGCGCTGAGGCCGGGGAGAGACTCCTTGCACGGAAAAGGCAAAGCTGTGTTGCGCTTCAAAAACCAAGCACCCGTGCCCATCGTCGGCCGCCAACCGGTTATCCGCCTCGGCCGGAGAGTTTACAAACCAAGGCCCTGGCTTTACCGTCACGCCGGCTCGCAGGTCGAAACCCAGGCTAACTTTGCGCCTTTCACGGCTCTCGTTCTTCAGCTTTAGAGATTCCGCGACGGCACGCTGCTTCGAGGGCAAGAAAGTTTCAGTGGTAAAGCGCAGGCCTTCAACCTCGGCTTCTCGAAGAACCCGGTGCGGATACCATGTGTATGCAACGCGGCCCGCCGGTGCAGGGTAAGAATTCAGGAGCCGGTCGTTCAGAAACAACTCGCAAGTGGTCAGATGGCCCGGACTGAATGACATCTCGGGTACTCCGCAGCAGGCAAAGGGAGGAAAAGAGATAGCCATGATCCCAGAGACGGACTTCGCGGCCTTGAGGTGTCCCCACTCGTTCATCGCCTCGGGAGGGCTGAACAGATCACGGTAGTGATGGACAAGTCGATCGCTGGCGAGGTCGCTGAGCTGCGGGGTCGGCGGGAGCGTCTTGCTGCCGGGTGAAGCGGGGCGCGAGGGCAGCGGGGCACGAGCCTCCTGCGAGCTATCAACAGTCCTGCTGCTTTCCGGCGACATTGGGAGCAATGGAACCACAGAGCCAACCGCCCCCATTTTCAGAAAGGATCTGCGGTTAAGAGAATCCCGCCGCGACGGATTCAATGGTCTCCGGCTTTCTGTGCTCATCGACGTTTCCTCCTCGGTTCGAGATGGCCGGCATTCTCTCTCACTCGCAGGCATAGAGCAACCCACCTGAGCCGAATCGGTTCGGCTCAATCGCAGCTTGCTTCCTCCCACCGTCCTCGATTATCGTCTGGACGCACAGCGTTGAGGTGATCGGCTCAGCCCATAGGGGATACGATCTCGCACTGAGGAGGGTCAGGCATGACAATGACGCCTAAGGACCGGCTGCTTACAGCCATTCAGCACAAGCAACCAGATCGACT
>JAIQGA010000258.1 GCA_020072925.1 Terriglobia bacterium
TGCGGTCCTCCTCTCAAGTTAATGGGAAGAGGATACCGCAAATTCTGTTAAGTGAACAGTATTAGGGTTAGGGGACATTTCTATCGAGGAGAAAAGGGGACATTATCATCGAGGTACAACAGGATGTAAATTGTGCGCCGGTGCTACGTCCCGTCGTTCTTGAGCGCCAGGAGGTCCTGGATTTTGCCGATGAGCACCTGGGGATCGTAGATGGGTTTTTCGAGGTAAGCGTCGGCGCCGGAGGCGGCGAGGAGGCGCTCGCGGTCGCCCTCCATGGCGTGGGCGGTGGCGAGCAGGATGGGGAGCCGCTGGCCGGCAGAGGTCTGGCGGATCAGGCGCGCAAGTTCCAGTCCGTCGATGGGGCGGCCGTTATGGTGGCAGTCGCGCAGGGAGACATCCAGCACAACCGCGTCGAAGGCGTGCTCGCCGACCTGGCGGAGGATGGCCGCCACGTCTTCGGATAAGGTGACTTCGAAGCCTCCCGCGCGTTCCAGGGCCAGGCGGTAGAACTTCGCCACTAGAGTATTATCTTCAACGACCAGGACTCGGGGCATGGGCAGTATCAGGTTCGGTGGTCTTCGCCCGGGGTCAGGCTAACCTCCCTCGCCGGCACGCCTAGGCGCTGTTGAATTCGCTCGAGGCGGGCGAGGAGCTTTTCCCCATCAATGGGCTTTTGCAGGATTTCTGGCGTGATTTGCAGCAGCGCCAGGCGCTCCCGCACCTCCGCCGGCTCGTAGCCGGTAATCATGAAACAATAAATGTCGCGGACCAGCGCGCCCATCTGGAGCTGAGCGACCACATCCGCGCCGTCGCCCAAGTCCGCCCCGGAAGGGGCAGGCAACGCCAAGTCTACCATGACGATGCGGGGGTGGAAGCGCCGGGCGGCATCCACGGCGTCGTCGGCGGTGGCGGCGGAGAGCACGCAGTAGCCGTGCTTGACCAACAGCGTCTTGAGGTAATGCCGGAACTCGGCATCGTTATCCACCACCAGCACGCGGGTTCCCCACTCGTGGCCCGCCGTCAACAGAGCTTCCCGACCGGCCACATGCACAGGATCCTCGACGGCGCGGTGCAGGGGCAAGGAAAACCCCACCGTCGTCCCGCAGCCTGCCCCGGCGCTCCAGAGTCGAATGCGTCCGCCCATCATCTCCACCAGTTTGCGGCTGATGGCCAATCCGAGCCCGCTCCCGCCCTGCTGCCGCGTGAAGGAACTGTCGATCTGCCGGAACTTCTCGAAGAGGTGGCGTTGTTTCTCCGGCGGGATGCCCACGCCCGTGTCCTGCACCTCGATCTCCACGTAGCCGCGCTCCGGG
Organism: Terriglobia bacterium; assembly: GCA_020072925.1. Lineage (GTDB taxonomy): Bacteria > Acidobacteriota > Terriglobia > UBA7540 > UBA7540 > JAIQGA01. The sequence continues at coordinate 1,314 of JAIQGA010000258.1, forward strand.
TAGGAGTGGGCGCGCAGGGTGATCCAGCCCCGGTCCGTAAACTTGACGGCATTGCTCAGCAAATTGATCAGGACCTGCCGGATGCGGGCGCCATCTCCCGTCACGCGCGCGAGGTCATCGTGGTCGGTCTCATCCACCAGGGAAAGATGCTTCGCCGCAGCCTGAACGGAAACCAGCGCTTTGGCTTCCTGGAGGATGCCCTTCAGGTCCACCGGAGCGGGATTCAGGCGCAGTTTGCCCGCCTCGATTTTGGCAATATCCAGAATGTCGTTGACGATCGAGAGCAGATGCTCGGCGCTGGTCAGCACATCCCGCAGCAATTCCTTCTCTTCCTCGCGGGTTTCGCACAATCCGTCCAGAATCAGGCGGGTGAAACCCAGGATGGAATTGAGCGGGGTGCGAAGCTCATGCGAAGTGGTGGCCAGGAATTCGGTCTTCACCTTGCTCAGCTCCGCGAGTTCCAGGTTAGCGCGCTCCAGCTTGCGGTTCAGTTCGCTCAGGTGGCGGATGCTCTCCTGGAAATACGACTCGCACATCATGTTCAGGTCGAGGTTCAGGAGCTTGTCGAGGGCCAGTCGGGTTTTCTCGAGCCGTTCGGGCTCTGAATTCAACACCTTAGTCAGGCTTTCCTGGAGGTTGACCCGCACCACGCCCATAGCGCTGATCATATATCGCTGGGGAAGGCCAATTTGGACGTGCCGGACACCGATCTTGTAACGCTCGGCGGCATAATCCTCGTCATAAGTTCCTTGGAAGGCCCGGCGCGCCCAGATCCGGAGAGTGCCTTTCAGGCGCTCAATCTGCTCCGTGCCCCCGGTAAAAACCCTCTCGGCATCCGGGTGGCTGGTAATCTGGGCATAGAAGCGCTCGGCCATGGGGGCAAAGTAGGGTTCCATGAGAGGGCCGGCCGACTGGATGAGTCGGGCGTCTTCTTCTGAGAAGCCGACGTACCGCTTCATCTCCTCGAAAAATGTTTCGGGCTTTCTGGCCACTCTCGCTACCCTATGTTAAAATTAAGCACTGAGTTCCAGTCTAGAGGTACTATCATAACATTGGCCTTGACTTATCTAAAACGCCTTTTGCACTTCCCTCCAACGTTCGAGCAGAATCTGGTGGTATTGTTCTGCTCGCTGGTGGGAATTGTGTTTGTGACGGCATATGAATTTTTCCGTCACGGATTGACCTTCCATATCGGGCTGACCGTCGCCGCGCTAGCGGCGATGTCGGCCGCCACCAGCGTGCTGATTTATCAGGAGCGACGCTCCTGGAGCCTGTTGCGTGAATTGCGCACGGCGATTGGGAAGATTGCTCCCACCTACGTCACGCTCACGGAATCGGTGTCTTCCGCCAACAGCACCACGGCACTGGAAAAGGAAATTCGCGCCCTGACCGCGCGCTGGCGGGAATTCTGCGACCGTTGCCAGCGCGTGCACGACACCGAGATGCTGCAGGCGGAACACCTCGCCACCATGGGCGAATTGGCCGCGGGCGTGGCGCATGAGATTCGCAATCCCCTGGCGGGCATCGCGGGAGCCATCGAGATTATCACCAAGGATTTTCCTAAGGACCATCCCGACCGCGAAGTCCTGGAAGACTTGCGTCAGGAAGTACACCGCATCGAGAAGGTGCTGAACGACCTGCTGCTGTACGCGCGTCCCAAGCGGCCGCAGTTCGGCCTCTCCGACCTGAAGGAGACCGTCGCCCGCACGCTGCATCTGGCGTGCCAGCAAACCGGCACCAAACGCGTCGAATTCTCGATCCAAATTCCCTCGGACCTTCCCGCGTTCCGCATGGATCCCGAGCAGCTTCATCAGGTGCTGCTGAACATAGTCTTGAACGGCATCCAGGCAATCGACCGGGAAGGGAAGATCACGATTGCGGCGAAGCCCCGCAGTTCGGTGGATGGGCCTCACCCTGATTGGGTGGAAATATCCGTCAGCGACACGGGTCCGGGGATTCCTCCCGAGAGTCTGGACCGCATTTTCCGCCCCTTCTTCACGACCAAGCGCGGCGGGACCGGCCTGGGGCTGTCGCTCTGCCGACGGATCATCAGTCAGCACGGTGGAACCCTGACGGCGGAGAGCGAGCTGGGCAAAGGGAGCCGTTTCCTGATTCGCTTGCCGCTCCGGGAGGTCCTCGAGGAAAGCCAAGAGGTTTATGCCCAACGAGAAAGTGCTCATCGTTGACGACGAGAAGCTGATTCGCTGGTCGGTGCGTCGCCAGATGGAGGAGTGGGGCTATACTGCCCTGGAGGCCGAGAGCGGCACCGGCGGCCTGGCCCAGATTCGCGCCGAGGTCCCCGACCTGATCCTGCTCGACGTGCGCCTGCCCGACCTGAGCGGCATCGAAGTGCTGCGCGAGATCAAGCAGAACAACCTTTCCATCCCGGTTATCATGATTACTGGCGATCCGCAACTGGATGATATCAAAACTGCGATCAAGTTGGGCGCCCTGGATTTTGTCAAGAAGCCTCTGGACTTTGACGAGCTCCAGATCTCCATCGCCAACGCCATCGACCGCTCGCGGCTGCGCTCGGAGCGCGACAACCTGCGCGACGAAGTCAAGAAGCGTTCCGGCTACCACGAGGTAATCGGGAAATCCCCGCGCATCCTCGAGCTGATGAATTTCGTGCGTAAGGTGGCGGCCAGCGAGGCTTCCACGGTCCTCATCCAGGGCGAAAGCGGCACGGGCAAAGACCTCATCGCCAACGCCATCCATTACGATAGCGTGCGCGCGGAAAAGCCCTTCGTGGCCATCAATTGCTCCGCCATTCCGGAGACCCTGATGGAGGCCGAACTCTTCGGCCACGAGCGCGGCGCGTTTACCGACGCCAAAGCCCAGAAAAAGGGGCTGTTTGAAGTCGCCGACGGCGGCACGCTTTTCCTGGATGAAATCGGCGAGATGTCCATTTACCTCCAGGCCAAGCTCCTGCGCGTGCTCGAAGACCAGACCATCCGGCGGATTGGCGGCGTCAAGGACATCGGCGTGGACGTGCGCGTGATCGCGGCCTCCAACCGCGACCTCGAGCAGGGCGTGCGCGACGCGACGTTTCGCCAGGACCTGTTCTACCGGCTCAGCATTATCCCCATCTTTATTCCTCCCTTGCGACACCGTAAGGAAGATATCCTTCCGCTGGTCGAGTTCTTCATCGATCGTTACAACTACCGGTTTCGCAAGAGCATCAAGGGCATCACGCAGGAGGCTCGCGACCTGCTCCTCCTCTATGACTGGCCGGGCAACGTCCGAGAGCTGAAGAATGCCGTCGAGCGGGCGATGATCCTCGAGGACGCCGACTTTATCCGCCCCACCTATCTGCCTATCCAGGTGACGGGCCAGCCGCAGGCCTACGAGAACCCCGTGCCCGTCGCTGTGCCGGAGGGCGCGATGACAGAAACCGCGGCCATGGGCAGTGCCACAGCGGCCTCCTGGCGCGCGCTGGCTTCGGGCAAAATGATTCCCGTCTTGGAACTGCCCAAACAGGGAACCTCGCTCGAAGAGGTGGAGCGCGAGCTGGTCGGCTTGGCGCTCAAGCAGACCGCCGGCAACCAGACCCACGCCGCGCGCCTGCTGGATATTTCGCGCGATGCCCTGCGGTACAAAATGAAGAAGTTCGGGTTTGATTCGGATTCGGAGTCGTAACACGGGCGTCCCGCCCGTGAACCGAAGCGCGGCCGAGACGGCCGTGGTACGAGAGCCGGGACGGGCGTCCCGCCCGCGAGATCAGTTCACACTCATGACCGTGTACCGCGTGGTGCGCGCAGTCACGCCTGGAACGAGTGAAGGCGTTTGCGCTTGTGGACCACGGAACTCCTGCGCCTTTCGAGCATCGAATAGAAGTGGGCCGTATGAGGCTTGCCCCTCGCTCGGGAGAACCGGAAAACCACCGCTAAGGAAGTGCCATGGGAATGCTCCGCGACCAGGACATTACCGAGATTCGCGCCCGCCTCCAGGGCATGGTTAACCCCGTAAAGCTCGTGCATTTCACGCAAGAGCTTAATGTGGAGTTTGGGCGGGAGGCACGTGAATTGATTAAAGAGCTGGCGAGTCTCTCCGACAAGCTCTCGGTGGAAGTTCACGATCTCCTGTTGGATAAAGAAACGGTGGCGGAATATCAGATCGAGAGAGCTCCCGCCACGGTGGTCCGGAACAGCAAGGACTACGGCATCCGCTTCTACGGTTTTCCCGCCGGTTATGAATTCTCAGTCCTGCTTGACGCCATCCTTGCCGTCTCGCAGGGCGATTCGGGTTTGCAGCCGGAGACCCGGGAAAAGCTGGCCAAAATCGCGCAGCCTCTGCATCTGGAAGTCCTGGTGACTCCGACTTGACCGCATTGCCCCCAGGCCGTGCGCCTGGCTTACCAGTTTGCGATGGAAAACGACTTGATCCGCGCCGACGGGATCGAGGTCTCGGAATTCCCCGACGTGGCGGGCAAGTATCGCGTTTACGCCGTGCCCAAAACGGTGATCAACGAGTCCGCTTCGATCGAAGGCGGTCTGCCCGAGGAGTTCTTCCTGGAGGAAGTCCTGAAGGGGGTGGGGTCGACCCAGGGCGGAGACGCGGCCGCTCCTTCTTCCTAATACTTCACCACCGAATGGATGTCGTAACCGGATAATTTCCCGCGGCCCTTCAGGAATTCCAATTCAATCAGAAAGCCGATGCCGGAGACGTGCCCGCCGAGCGATTCGACAAGCTTGGCCGTCGCCGCCGCCGTGCCGCCGGTGGCGAGCAGGTCGTCGATGATCAGCACTTCCTGCCCGGCGCTGATGGCGTCGCGGTGCATTTCGAGCGCGTCCTGCCCGTATTCCAGGCTGTAGGTCAGGCGCGCCACCTCGGCGGGAAGCTTCTTGGGCTTGCGCACCGGCACAAACCCCGCGTTCAGGCGGTAGGCGACCATGGGCGCGAAAATAAAACCTCGGGCCTCGACACCCACGACCCGGTCGATCTTGCGGGCCACGTAGTGGTTGGCCAGCACGTCCACCGCCCAGTGCAGCCCCACGGCGTCTTTCAATAGAGTGGTAATGTCATAAAAGAGAATGCCTGGTTTCGGATAATCCGGGACTTCACGAATCAGCGTCTTGAGATCGATCACAAGCCCCCCAATCCATTGAGCCATTGAATCATTTGGTCATTGAATCATTGAAAAACCAACATCTCAGCTTGGTCGTTCTGTAAATGAATCAATGACTCAATGAAAAAATGACTCAATTTCCTCACCAGCTTCCCTCGATCATGAATCTGTTGTACCGCTTGTCCACCGGCTCGTCGGATTCTTCCACGCCCGTCACGCGGGCGCTGCGTGGCCCCTCGGCAAGCTGCCGCTTGAACTCTTCGAGTGTGAGGGCATCGCCGATGGCGTAAACCTCCACGTTGCCGTCCCAGAGGTTTTTGACGTAACCGCAAAGGCCGAGTTGATTGGCCCAGTGCTCCGCGAAGAAGCGATACCCGACGCCTTGCACGCGCCCCGAAATCACATAGCGTTTCGCCACCTTCGCTGGAGTCTTTTCTTTCGCCATGGTGAGGCAGGAGCGATCCTTTCTCCACCGTACTCTTGCGCTTAGACCTGAATCCCGGCCCGGCGTGACGGGCGATTATAGCGGAGGCCGCGGTGAGTTGGGAACCTTTTCGAGCAGGCGGGCGCGGATTTCCGCAAGGCGGGCGGGGAAGTTCGTAATGATGCCGTCGACGCCGTCCTCGATGCGCCGGCGCATCCAGAGCGGCTGATCGATGGTCCAGGGAATCACGTGCAGAGAAGCGCGGTGCGCATGGCGGATGAACCGGCGTGAAGCGATGGCGTAGTGAGGGAGCACTGCCGTGGCCGCGAGTGATCGGGCGTGCCGAATGGCCAGCAGCCGACGGGAAACGTCCAGTCCGAGGGGTGCTTGTGCGTCCAGTTGCCGCAGGCGCCGGAGCGTCGGCAAATTGAACGAAAGGATGGTGACCAACGGCCAGACGCCCGCGTGCGCGATCTCGTCCAGCACCTTGGCCTCGGCGCCCGGGGTGGGGTCTTTGATTTCGACCAAGGCGCGGCAACACCGCTCGCCCACCCAGGCGAGCGCCTCTGCGAGCAACGGAATCCGCGCGCCGGCGTAGCGTTCGCGCGCCCGCGCCGGAAAGCGCCGGTTGAACCAGGAGCCAGCGTCCAGTCTGCGCAACACGCTCGCGCAATGCTCGCTCACCCGGCCGCTCCCGGAAGTGGTGCGATCCAGGCGCGCGTCGTGGATTACGACCGGGACGCCATCGCTCGAGAGTTGGACGTCGAACTCGATACCGTCGGCGCCCTGGCGGAGCGCCAGGTCGAAGGACACCAGAGTGTTCTCCGGCGCACTGCCGGATGCTCCCCGGTGACCGATGTTGAGCGGTGGCCAGTCGAGCGACGCAGGCGCGCGAAGCTGTCGGGCGTGTTCGAGAAGGGGGCGAAGGATAGCCATGGAAGAACAGGGATTAGGGGTTAGGGATTGGGGATTAGCAAAATCAAAAATACGCCCAGCAGAATACTCCTTTCATCTGCTTTGCGGGGGGAGGGCGGTCGCGTGGCGAAGCGCCTCCAGGGCGCCGCCTCGCTGCTCCGCGCTCCAGCCGAACGCCTGCCCGAAGATTTCCGTGATGGCCGGAGCGGCCTCGTGCCACGTATATGCCGCCAGCCAGTTGCGGCCGGACCGCCGCAGCAGAAAATCTTCCGCTGTCAGCGCCATTTCGTGGCGGATGGCAAAGTCCACCTCGGCGGCAAGCAGTGCGGGCGTCCCCGGCAATAGTTCGGCCAGCGCGGGCCGTTCGAGAATGGGCTCGAGCACCTCCCGCCAGCAGCTGCCGTAGGTGCGGGCGACTCGCTCCGCAACATCACGAGGCACGCGGAAGTCTTCGATGGCCTCCTCGGATGCCACCGCGACGAACGCTTCCCACGGCCCTTGGATACGGCCGCCGGGCAGCGGCAGCCCGCGACTCGAAAGCCCGCGAACATTCAACTCGTTCAGGAGCTTCTCCGCCAGCGCGCGAGCCGTCGTCAGTTTGCCCCCGCAAACGGAAACAAAGTTAGTCACTCCCGGTTCCCGGTGGAAGCGATATTCGCGCGTGTTTTCCGAAGGGCTGCGTCCTGGCTCGAGCGCCAGTGCGCGCAGACCCGTAAAGACGCCTCGCACCTGGTCGCGGCCCATCGGCTCGCGCAGGACGCGATTCAC
>JAIQGA010000259.1 GCA_020072925.1 Terriglobia bacterium
GTGCGGTGGATTTCAATCTCGCGCTCCCACCCGCCGATCAAGAGTTCGTCAGGGTGGGTCTTCGCGGATTCCTGCCGGATCTTGTTCTGATGTGCCTCGATCACCCGCTCGCGACCTGCGATTTTGCGCCGCAATTGCTGGTTTCGGCCCATTGGGCAGACTCATTATAACACCGCCGAGAGCACGCCTCCGGAAGGTGGGCTATCTGGGCCGCGCTTGACCGTATTGGGGCGGAAAAATCCCGGACCTCTCGCGCTCCTGGAACATTTGGCGACGTTTCGGCGTATCATAGTTCAGGAAGGGGAGGGTGATTCTATGTACTGCGGCCATTGCGGCGGCCCGGTAATGCCCGGGCAAGTTTTTTGCAGCAAATGCGGCGCAGCCGTCTCCGGCGCGGGGGCATCGCCCTCGGCTGCCACTCCCACGCCGCCCCAACCCTCGACAGGGCCCGGCAGCCCGCCGCCACAGACCAGCCCGGGATATGCTCGATCTTCGCGCGTGGCGCGACACCTGAGCGTGCTCGGCATCCTCTGGATCATCTTCTCCGTGCTGCGGCTGATTCCTGGTCTGGCCATGATGTTTTTCGGCCATATGCGCTTCCCGTTTATGATGATGCCGATTCCCGCGCCCCTGCGCCTGACCTTGGCTCCGTTTCTGTTCGGGATTGGCGTGCTCGTTGCGGGCTTCGCCATCGCGGGGGTGATTGCGGGCTGGGGCCTGATGTCCCACGCCCCGTGGGCGCGCATGCTGGCGATCGTCCTCGGATGCATCAGTCTGATCCATATTCCTTTCGGCACGGCGCTCGGCATCTACACGCTCTGGGTGCTTGTCCCCGCGGGCGCTGACGCCGAATATCAGCGCCTGGCAAGAGCCGGATAAGCTTGCGCGGGCAAGGAAGCTCGCCTATGGCCAGTGGCTCCTCAACCGTTTGCCGGTGCACGAACTCGAGGTTGCCGCAAACGGCCAGTCGCCAGCGGTTGCTGGATTCAGAGGCGAAGCCGCCGGGCATCTTGTGAGAAACTCCAGGGATGGTCGTCAACCAGTGAACGCCGGAAGCAAAGTGAAGTCCGCGATCCAATGGGCAGCAGCGGCATCTCTCGTTGCCCTCTCGTTCGCCGCGATGGAGGGGAAGCCAGCAATGGGAATGGACGTTCAGAAGATTCGCGCAGAGGTCGACAAAGTCATCCAGGCGCAATGGGTGGAAATCGCGAAGGCGATTCCACCCGTTCCCGGCGACCCCGGCTCTCCCGGCTGGATAAGCTGGGAATATCGGATCTCGCCACCCTTCCCCGAGACATGGCCTCCGAAGGGGACGGGGCGCGTTTTCTATTACGCTTATGCCGCGGGGCGCGAGCTGAGCATTGTGGATGGGGAGCGTCTCGGACCAGTCTGGGCGCGCGTCGCGGTGAACGCAAAAACCGGATCCCCGCCCCACGTTGAGATTCTCACGCGCGAGATCAAGATCCTCGGCACCGTCGGGGTCCGGCCACTCACCAACGATGAGGTCCGCATTTTCCAGCAAGGCGATGCGGTGGAAAAGCAGATCCATGCGGTTTTATCCCAGACTGACTTGAAAGGCCTGGATGCAAAGGCCGTTCGAGGATACTACTGCGCGTGGTGCCAAAACACCGGAATGGACGAGCAAATTCGCAAGCTTCATCCGGAATTCTTCAAGTGGCTTTCCTGCCCCTGAATTGTCGCGCTAAGCTGAAGTGAACGGGTCGGCTTACCTCCTGCCTCTCCGGATGGTCGGCCGCGGAATCCAACGCGGCACCGCGCGACAATAGCCTTCGTAAGGCTCGCCAAACTTGCTTCGCAGGTGCGGCTCCTCGTAGATGACGACAAAGAGATGGCACAATAGCCACGCGACAAACGCGTAGGCCAATAATCGCCAAGACTGGAAAAGCAGCGCTTCCCCCGCGAGGAGGCAGCAAATCCCGACGTACATCGGGTTGCGCACAAATCGGTAAGTCCCGACGACGACCACTTCTTTGGGCGGATCGATGGGCGCGGGCGTTCCGCGTCCCACCCACGCGAAATTCCAGACACAATGCAGGTAGACGGCTCCGCCCAGAGCCATGAGCGCGAGCCCCGCGAACCGGAAAGCCCCCGCGTCGAATTCCGCGTGTGGCCGCAGCAATAAGTAAGGAATCAGGACTGTCACGGTGCCGGGAACAATCACCGTGAACAGGACCGCTTTGACGAACACCCAAATTTGCGAGCGCTGCATAAGGCCCGTCTCTTGGATAGGCAAACATCTAAAAAAACGCGGGATAACCCGCCAGCCATGTCATTCTGAGCGCAGCGAAGAATCCCGGCATTTGTCGATTCAACCAAATGCTGAGATTCTTCCTCGCCTTCGGCTCCTCAGGATGACAGGTTTGGCGGTTTTCTGTAATCCTGCTACTTCGCGCGCGTGGCGCGAATTTTCTGGGCGGCCAGAACGCGCCGCGCAGGTTTCGGCGGCTCCGGCGGTGCCAGCGTCGCCTGAAGACTCCGATTGATCGCGATGGGCACCAGGGTGGCGGCGGTGACGTGGCGGGCGCGCGCCGTGACTTTAAGCATCAGGCCACGGTGCGTGGCGGAATTGTGCTGGTCGAAGACGAAGTTGCCCAGGCTGTAGGCGATCCATCGCCCGTGGTACGCCTCGAGCGGCTCGGGGACGTGCGGGTGGCTGCCCACGACGAGGTCCGCGCCTGCATCAATCATGGCGTGCGCGAGTTTCACCTGCTCGCGCGTGGGCTTGGGCGCATACTCGACGCCCCAGTGGGGGCAAACCACAAGCACATCGGCCAGCGGGCGCGCGAAGCGAATGTCCGCCAGCACGCGCGCCGGCTCCAGCCACGCCACACCCGGGCGCTCGACGCCGGCCGTGGCTTCAGGCGGAGGAACGTCCACGTAGGCGAGGAACGCCAACCGCACGCCGTCCAGGTCCACAATCGTTGGAAAATGCGCCTCCAAATCGTTTTGCCCGGCCCCGGTGACGCGGATTCCCGCCGCGCGCAGGCGTTCGAGGCTATCGAGCAGCGCCGCCGGACCCCAATCATACGTGTGGTTGTTGGCCTGCGAGACCACGCGCACGCTCGCCTCTTTCAATCCCGCCATGGCTCGCGGGTCGGCGCGGAAGGAATAGAGATGGTGCAAGTCGCGCCCCTGGTCTGAAATCGGGCATTCCAGATTCGCATAGACCAAGTCCGCCGTGCGCAGCGTTGACGCAATTTCATGGAAGGGATAGGCCCAGTCGCTCTCGGATTTGATCTTGGCTCCCACGCCGCGCGAGAGCATGATGTCGCCGAGGAAGAGCAGCGTGTATTCGCGAGGCGCGGTTGGGGATGAGGTTGGCTTGGGCGGGGAAAGCGGCGGCCGCGTCGACCCCAGCGGGTCGAGCACACTAACCCCCGCCAGAATTAGGCCCGCGAGCGTGGCGGTGCGAGTCCAGCGGGGCATTTTATTCTGTAGCGGCGGGCTTCAGCCCGGCACCTGTCGCAGTCGCGACGGTCCCCGTTTCAGCGGGGATGAGCGCCAATTCCCAGCGCTGAGCAGTCGGCCCTCAGCCATCAGCGAAACCCCAGCCTGAGTGTTGGCTGACGACTGACAACTGACCACTGACGACTTCGGCTACTTCAGATTCCCAGGCATCAGAAACTCTACCAGGACCAAGTCGTGCCACTCGCTGCCAAGCTTGCCATGCTTCTCGTGAATGCCGACTTCCTTCCAGCCGGTCACCTGGCAGAGCTTGCGCGCGGGCTGGTTATCGGCCATAATCCGCCCCACCAGCTTGTAGAAGCCCTTCTCGCCGGCGATGTTTTGCATGGCCTTCATCAGGTCCTGCGCCACGCCGTGGCCGCGCAGGCTGCGCTCGATGTAGATCGAGAGCTCGGCAATGCCATCATAACAATGCCGCGGGCTGTAAGGCGTGAGCGATGCCCAGCCCATCAGCGTGTGTTTGACTTCCGCCACCAGCACCGGAAACTTGTCCGGACGCGCCGCCAGCCAGAGATAGCGCTCCTCGGGCGTCACGTAGGCGTTCTCGAAGGTCGCCGCGCGGTCCTGCACGCCCTGGTTGTAAATGCGGGCAATTTCCTTCGCGTCGTCCACGCGCGCCGGCCGGATTTTCAGAGGTCCGCTCCATTCTGTCATGCACACCTGCCCTCATCGTGGTAAATGCCACGGGGATTCTATCCCGAGGCGGCGGGGAGCGCAAACGATTGTAAAGCAGTTAACAGTCGAGAGGTGGTAGAGACGCCCCGCCGGGGTGTCTCTACGGCAGGTCCCCGCGTCCGCGGCGGCCCGCATACTTCCACGCTCTTCCTGCCCCCGGTCTTGCATGCGGCACACTTTGGCCATATATTGATCGAAAGGCAGGCAGACGTAACTGTGCCTCTAGTTTTCCTCGACACGCCGCAAATCGGGTTACTGGCAAGGGTTCGCCGGGACGATCCCGGACGCTACTCCGCGTTCCTCAACGTATGGAACACATTCGGGTGCACGCTCGTATTGACATTAGCACAAGAGCACGAACTCCGCCGCTACGAAAACCCTGCTGGCCGCGAACTAAGATATCAGCTTCTCGCCGACCTAGCGCCGATTCGCCGCGACGTCTGCACAGAACACCAGGTTGGTGACCCGTGCACCCTTATTGAGCGCGAGATCCTCGGCGCCGTCCGCAACCGTGGTATGCGCATCCTCAACGGGCCCGCCCCAAATCAATTGCGAGATTGGAGCGACGTTTTGCCAGGACGGCTTACCGCCTCCGAAGTCGGCCTACTTAGGGCGGCAGAGGATAAACGCATCCTGCAGGTACTTAACATGGAGCACAACGCAGCTCAATTTTCTGCGGCGGCGGCGAAGGCCGACGCCAAGACCAAGACTGAGCACCGCGTGCGCGACCTTCCGAGTAATCCGCCAACTGCCGAAGAGGCGATGGCCTCTCGGCAGCAGATGGATAAGATCTTGGCCCAACTGGGAGAGCAACCCCGTTCAGGGGACTCACCTGCGATTGCACCAGATCTACTCAATTGGGTCTCAACGCTTGTGCGCAGTTACCTTAGTCGTGTAGAGGAGATAGGCCCCCAGGCAGCGTTGTTGGAATACCTGCCCGTTGCGCGGTTCGCCGCCGCCGACCAACAGAAACCTACAACCGAAGAGTTGGCCATTCGTTGGTTCTTCGAATTCCAAGTTCGTTGGGTTGCACGGAACTTCCTCAACGCCTCTGAAACCGAGGAAGAATCCCTTATTAAGACGCTGGACTTTGTCGACTGCCCCGGGTCGTGGCTCCAACGAAGGTTGGACGTGTGCGCCGGGCGCAGTTCTGGTAAACCGGAGGCCAGCCACCATTTTGATTCCCAGCGTTTGGCGTACCTCCCCTACGTTGACCTCCTGCTGACGGATCACGAGATGGCGGAATTTGTGCGTCAGATCCAAAGGGATGGCTCGACGCCGCCGCGAATTCGCGAGTTTCGACCGCCCCTTTCTATAGCGAACACCATTGACGCGCTTGAAGAAGCGCTGCGCGCCGCCAGCGCTCCGCAAAACCGTTAGCGCGAACAAAGGAAAGCCTCAGCCCTAACGAACAGCGCTGTGCCAGCCGGCGTACGGCTGGTCAGAAAAACAGTCGAAAGTCGAAGGCTATGTGGGAAGAATGAGTTCTGAGTTCTGCCTTCTGCTTGACAAGCCGCCTGCCGCGCGGTATTCTGATGGCGAAGAAAAGGCGAATATGCGTTTCCCTGCGCCGCCGGGCAAGATTCGCGTGGGTCCCGCCGGTTGGTCCTATCCCGACTGGGAAGGCATCGTGTATCCGCCCCACAAGCCGCGGGGTTTCCACGAGGCCGGCTATCTCGCCGGCTACTTCGACACCGTGGAAATCAACACATCCTTTTATTCTCCCCTGCGCGCGGGACTTGTAGAGAACTGGATTCAGAAAGTGGCGCACAACCGCGAGTTCAAATTCACCGCCAAGCTCTGGAAGCGCTTCACGCACGAGCGCGACGCCAACGGCGAAGATGAGAAGGTCTTCAAAGAAGGGCTGGCGCCGCTCGCCGAGGCGGGGCGCCTGGGCGCGCTGCTGCTGCAATTTCCCTGGTCATTCAAGAACACGCGCCAGAACCACGAGTACCTGGGCGGGCTGTGCATGCAGTTCATGGAATACCCGCTGGTGGTGGAAGTGCGGCACGATTCGTGGAACCAGCCGGAAGTCTTCGCGTGGCTCGCCGAGCAGGGGGTGGGCATCTGCAACATCGACCAGCCGGTGATCGGCCGCTCGATCGCTCCCGGCGAGCGCGCCACGGCGGCGGTCGGTTACGTCCGCCTCCACGGGCGCAATTACGAGCACTGGTTTACGAATGAAGATAATCCTGCCGAGCGCTATAACTACCTTTATACCGTGCCGGAGCTCGAGCCCTGGGCGGCGCGCATCCGCAGCCTCGCGGAGCGCACCGACGTCACTTACGTGATCACCAACAACCATTTCCACGGCAAGGCCATCACCAACGCGCTGCAGCTCGTCCACCTGCTGCGGAACCTGCCGGTGCCTGTCCCGGAAACCTTGCTGGCGCGTTACCCGGAACTGACCGCGATCGCCGCCGAATCCTCTCCCCTCGAGCCCCGGCAAACCGACCTGCTCTTCGGCGCGCCCATCGCCGCGAAGAAGAATTGACAGTTTCGAAGACCGGCTGCTACGATGGAACTGTAGACTTCAGTTCCTCCGTCCCCGTCGTCTAGCCCGGCCTAGGACATCGCCCTTTCACGGCGGTAACACGGGTTCAAATCCCGTCGGGGACGCCAAGTCCTTTCAATCACTTACGCGAGTTTCGCCGGAAACTCGCGGTACAACGACGGTACAAGTTAGTTTCGGCCTGATCATGCCCACCACCTTACTCTGGGCTGCCCGTTTGTCCGGACTCAGCGCCTGCGTGTAGCTGTCCAACGTCATTTTTGACGTTGCGTGACGCAGGAGCTCCCGCACGACTTTGACATCCTCACCATTGGCCTTGAGGATCGACGAAAATGTGTGGCGAAAGGTGTGCCACGAGATCTTCTTGTTGATCCCCAACTTCCGAGCCACGGGTTGGATGTAGTCCCGCATGACGGTGCTGAGCCAAACCGGCTGCTTGCCGCGCTTAGCTCCGGCTCGGTTGGCATTGGTGGCCCACACATAGTCGGATGGTTTCTTGTATGGGGTCACCTCGTACCAAGCCAACAGATCCCGAGCCACGTACTCGTCGATCGGCATCAGCTTCCTTGACGCCTCCGTTTTGACTGGGCCCACGTGTTGGTCGACTAGCGACCGAGTCACACTTACATGGAGATCTTTGAAATCGAAATCCTCCCATTTGAGCCCAGCTAGTTCAAATACTGTTCACTTAACTAAATTTGCGGTATCCTCTCCTCATTAAACTTTGAGAGGAGGACCGCAATGGCCCGTACTATCGCTGAACTTCCAAAGGGGACCCGAATTACCGATTACATTAGTCTCGGCGTGTTGGCGACAACGTTTCCGTTGCGTCAGGTGAAAGCGGTGCTGGCGGCCCAGAAAAAGGCGAGTCGGCGGCAACGCGATCTGCCCGCGCACGTGGTAGTTTACTATGTCATCGCCTTGGGGTTGTTCATGCAAGTGTCCTATCGCGAGGTCTTGCGCTGTCTGCTGGAAGGCCTGGCGTGGTTGCTGGGGCCGGGACAGGCGGTGAAGGTCACCGGCAAGTCGGGCATCTCGCAGGCGCGGACGCGGCTGGGCTGGGCGGTGATGCAGCAGTTGCATGACGAGGTGGTGAAGCCCGTAGCAGTAAAAAACACCCAAGGAGCTTGGTACCGGCGCTGGCGCCTAGTGAGCCTCGACGGCAGCACGCTGGACGTGGCCGACGAGAAAGAAAACACGCAAGCCTTCGGCCGCCCCTCGGCGAGTCGAGGCGCGAGCGCCTACCCGCAGATTCGCTTCGTCTCGCTGGTAGAGAACGGTACCCATGTGTTGTTCGGGACGCACCTGGCGGGCTGCCACACGGGCGAAATCACCCTCGCCCAGGGAGTGATCGCGGCCCTCCAGAAGGGCATGCTGTGCTTGGCGGACCGCAACTTTTTCGGCTTCGCACTCTGGAATCAAGCCCGCGCCAGTGGAGCGGATCTGCTGTGGCGGATCAAGAAGAATCTGCGCTTGGCGGTGGAGAGACGCCTGCCGGATGGTTCGTATCTGAGCCGCATTTATGCCTCGGAGCGAGATCGGCGGCATCAGACGAACGGCCTGGTCGTGCGGGTGATTGATTACCGGCTGGAAGGGGTGCCCGACACCGAGCCGATCTATCGCCTGGTGACGACGATCCTGGATCCCACCCAAGCGCCGGCGGAGGAGTTGGCGGCTCTCTACCATGAACGGTGGGAGATCGAGGGAGCCCTGGATGAACTGAAGACGCATCTGCGGGGAGCCCAAATCATCCTGCGCAGCAAAACCCCCGACTTGGTGCGGCAGGA
>JAIQGA010000260.1 GCA_020072925.1 Terriglobia bacterium
GCCCCAGCGGCTCCAGCAGGTCGGCCAAGAATTGTTCCAAACGCTTTCGACATTTCTCGATTTCGCTCTCGGTCATGGACCGGAGCTTAGCACCTCTCCTGCGGGAGGTCAATGACTTAACGTAGTAGTACTAATCCCTAGTCCCTATTTTCCCAGGCACTTTAGGCCTACATTTGGAGCCGACCGCCCTTGGCGCCGACTCCCAGTGTTTTCAGATAGTTGCGCGCCCCTTTGGGTTCGCCTTGGGTTCGTTTATCTCGTGTGTTTTCTCAAGGTTACAAGGATGAGGTGGCTGTTTTCTTGGGTTCGTTCGGGTTCGTTCCAAGACTCTTGCCTTGTTTTCAACAACTTCTTGGCTTCGTTCCCAAAAAAAGATCCCTTAGAGGCAGTTGACCATCAACAGTCGACAGTTGACAATCTGTCCCTACCCCTTTTCGTGGTCTGCCTTTCTTGTTGAGGCCAGCAAGGCCCGCCAGTTCTTGGGGCTTTCATCCGACCTTATGAAGCGCGATAATACCTGACCCAACAGACGACAAAAGCCCACGACTGGACATTTCATTAAGTGACGCACGAGTGTATGCTATCGCTCGAGTAGAAGATCGATAATGGAAACTCCGGCCCGGCATTGAGACTCCGGGAGGTGAAGGGGGAGGTTATCGTTTGGCCTGCCGGCGCGCCCTTGGCCTCGCGTCAATTGTCGACGGCCAATCACCGATTAGCAATTGGGAATCCCTGGGCTGGGAGGATGACGATGGGAACCATGCCTTATGCCGAACCAATCGCAGAAACCATGCGAATTGTTGGACACGAGCCTGAAACAGTCGAAGAGACTGGCGTCCCGCTCAAACTGCTGGAGGACCTGGCTCTGAAGATGCTTTACGTCTCCGGTGAACTCACGCTCATGGAGTTGAGCAGGCGGATGGGGCTCGCCTACAGTGTCATTGAGGAGGTTTTCGAACACCTCCGCAAGACACAGCTCATCGAGGTCACCGGTATGTCCACCGGCATACATAGGATTACCACGACCTCCAAGGGGCAATCGGAGGCGCATAACACAATGCTCCGGGATATGTATACAGGCCCCGCCCCAGTGCCCCTTTCGGTTTACCTTGAAGTGATCCGTCTCCAAAGCGTGAAGGATGTCGCAGTCCACAGGGACGATCTTCGCAAGGCCTACGAGAGCCTCGTCATCAGCGACCAATTGTTAGATCAACTGGGCGCGGCGCTAGTTTCCGGGGAATCGATCATGTTGTATGGCCCCAGCGGAACGGGGAAGACCTTGGTCGCGGAGATCCTGCCTCGGATCTATAAGGACTCGGTGTGGATTCCTCACGCGATCGAGATCATGGGCCAGGTCATTAGTGTCTTTAACCCGCTTGTCCACAGATCGCGGGAAGAAGTTATGCCGACCCGATGCGATCGGCGTTGGGTCCTTTGCCGTCGCCCGCGCGTGATGGTGGGCGGCGAACTGGTCATGGGAATGCTGGATCTCCAGTTCAACTCCGGCTTCTATATCGCCCCGCTTCAGATGAGGGCAAACAACGGCATCCTGATTGTCGATGATTTCGGCCGACAACGCATCACTCCTGCTGAGTTGCTCAATCGCTGGATCGTGCCCATGGACCGGAGGGTCGATTTCCTGACCTTGGCGGGCGGGAACAAATTCAAGGTCCCCTTCGATTTGATTGTTGCCTTCTCGACGAACTTAAATCCGACCAGCTTGGCCGACGAAGCGTTCTTGCGAAGAATCCAGACTAAGGTCGAGCTCACGTACGTAACTGAAGAACAGTTCCACGAGATCTGCCGCCGGGTCTGCACGCAGTCCGGCTTGGTGTACGAAGCTTCCGTGGTGGATGGGTTCATTGAGCTCCTTGCTGAGCTGCGTCAACCCCTGCGGGCTTGCTTTCCACGAGACATCATCCAGCACATCCGTTGGAAGGCTACATACGACGGAATACAACCCCAACTTACTTTGAATGCCGTCCGAGATGCCTGCGGGAGCTACTTCCTTGCTCCAAATTCCGACATGAAGTCGGCGTGAGCGCTCTTGACCGCTCGCATTAACGAACATGTGGACGTTAATTGCTTATCGAGCAAGCGCAGACCCGTTTTGCACGGTCTGCGGCTTTTCGGCCGGGTTGGCTATGTATGCGGAGAGGTGCGGTTGAAGCGACGGTGCCGGAGTGCTAAGCTCTCGGGCGAAGGGGAAGCTCAAAACGGAAATTAGGAGTCCACAATGAGTTATTTGCGAACATGCAGCCCGCGCGCCTTGCCGATCGCGATGTTTCTGACTCTCACCGTGCTTTTCAGCAATCGTGCCCTGCAAGCCAAGGATCCTCCCTCCGACGCATGTGGAATGTTGCCTGCCGCGCAGTTGACCAAGGTTCTGGAACAACCTTTCGGCTCGCCGACGAAAACCGTGGCTCCCGCAGCATTCCGAGGCAGTCCCACGGGGACAGATTGCACATATCAATCAGGAAAGGGACTCCCGCGCAAGCTCCTCTTCAGAATTTATGTGGAATCCTCAACCGCCGCTGCCAAAGAGACCTTCACGAAATTGAGTGCCTACTATGGACCCAACACGCCCGTTGCGGGCAACTGGGACACTGCCTATCTTGACTCCCGCCATGCCATCCACGTCCAAAAGGGCAAGGCGCGCTATTACCTCAACCTCAATCCTCTTGGGACGGACACGCCCAAAGCAGAAAAACAACTGAAAGACCTTGCCACGTGGGTGGCCGGGCAACTTTAGGCGGATGATTGCAGCCGTTACCTGGAGTCCCGAGTTTGAAATTCATTGCAGAATTGCGCCGCCGTGAGGCGGCGCCGTGGAGTGCCGAATTTTGCAGCGAACTTCTAACTCGGGACACTAGGACCCGGCGATTGGCAAGAACAGGACCGTTCGCGGCTTCGAAATCGGCAAAATTAATTCAATCCCTTCGAAACTTGCTGGTTGCTTGAGGCCGGCTGGCGCAGACCTTCAGCTCTGCATGACCGGGGGGCGTTTACCCGGAGTTATGAAGTGCGATAATACCTGACTGGAGCCTTTCTTATCCTCATTACTGCGCCTCGGCGGCGGTCCAAATCAGGATGCGTGCCTTATGGTCTTGTTGTTCGGTGGGTTATCGCAGCGGCCCGATGGTCGGCATGAAGCTCCCCCCTCCCGGCGCAGACCTGAAGGTCTGCGCCAGCCGACGAACCCTTTCTGAAGGGCACAGCCCTTCAATTGCGGTTGAAGGGCTGCACACTCCGATGATGGGTTCAAGTTGCCGCCACCACCCACCCAAGAGCACGCGGGCAGGTGAGCAACTGCTGGAGAAACGGGGCCTCCCCCAAGGCGCTGTGACAGTCAGGAGGGTGAGGCCAGCGCTTGCGGCGTCCGCTCGGCCCTAATCCCTGCCATTGAAGCAGACCTCGCCGCGATACCGCAGGACGAGTGTTGCCGCGCCAAAGTCCGCCAGTCCGAAGTAGTCCAGAGACCCGCTGGCATCTTGGAACTTGCCGGTTCCACCGGTGATGACGGATGAATAGTGCCCCCAGCGCACGGCCACGACAACTCCGCCGTCCAACAAGTCCTCGTCTTCGGCGTTCAGCGTGGCATCCTGAAAGTTGATCGTGTCTCCGGACTTCGTGACCCAGTAGTGATGGAAGGTGAAGTTCCCCTTATATTGCGCTGCCACCGAGCCCGCCAGATCGCCGAATACGGGGCCGAGGTTAGTCCCCGGCGTAGTCCCATAAGGGATCGTCCCGATATTCGTCGTCAGCACTCCGGCAACCTTTTGGCAGTGGGGATTCTGCGACTGCGCCCGGGCCGGAACTGCCGCGCACAACGCGAAAACCAGAAACAGCACGAAGCCAAAACGTTTCATAGCATCCTCCTTGGATTCAGGGTGAGGTCTCGAGGGAAATTGCCCGCCGACCCCGCCGGACTGCGGACACTCGATTCGACCTCACCCCAATGCTGCAGTCTGTGCCCATCCTGCCGCGATGTGCCGCGCTCTTCAATTCACGGCGGATAAATTCGAGGTAAACTTTGAGTAACCAAGAGGGGATTCGGTCATATCGTCGGCTGGGCTGTTTTCCATCTTGACAATGCGCTCTAGAAAAGGTAAACAGCAGATTAACGGTGGTGGGTGGCCCCGCCATGTCAGCACCCGCCCAAGAACGACGCTACGCCCGCTTCGGCCCCTTTGAAGTTGACCTTCAGTCAGGCGAATTGCGCACCAACGCTCGCAAGATCAGGCTTCAGGAAAAACCCTTCCAGATTCTCGCCGTGCTCCTGGAGCGCCCTGGCGAAGTAGTGACGCGGGAAGAGATAAGGAAGAAGCTCTGGCCCGCCGACACCTTCGTGGATTTCGAGCACGGTATCAATGTGGCGGTAAAGAAGCTGCGTGAGGCGCTGGATGATGACGCCGAAAATCCCCATTTCATCGAAACCTTGCCGCGGCACGGATATCGCTTTATCGCCCCGATGGAGTTGGAGGGCGCCCGCGAAACCGCCCGCAATGGAGGAGTCAACGGCACGTCACTATCCGGTTGGTCAGCAAAGGCTGCGCAAACCCGTACTGTCGTGCGTCTGATTGCCCTCCCTTTCCGCGTTCTGAAAGGGGATGAGGTCACAGACTTTCTTGCTTACAGCTTGCCGGATGCCATCAGCTCTTCGCTTTCAGGCGTTGACACGCTTATCCTCCGTTCGAGCCTCGTTGCTGCCCGCTTCGAAGGTCCGGTAGATCCCAAGCGCATTGCGGCCGAAGCGGAGGTGGACGCCATTTTGACGGGCTCCGTGATGCGCGCAGGAGATCAGATTCGAGTCACGTGCCAGCTTGTCGAAGCCCCTGGCGGCACCATGATCTGGTCGGAAACGGTTACCTCGTCGATGCAGGACCTGTTTAGGATCCAAGACGAGTTATCAGCGCGCGTTGTGCACTCGCTCACGTTGCCGCTCGGTGAACGTGAGCGAAGCATTCTCCGCCGGGATGTCCCCGCCAGCGCCAAGGCGTACGAGTTCTATTTGCGTGCCAACCAGATTGGGGCGGTGCGGACACTGGAGAATATGCGCTTAGCTCGCGACCTCTACCTCCAGTGTTTGGCCGACGATGCGAATTACGCGCCGGCTTGGGCGCGCCTGGGGCGGGTTACGCGGTTCATCGAGAAGTTCGGCGAGGATCCCGACGAAAACCTTCAGCGGGCTGACGCGGCCTTCCAGAGGGCCTTCGCCCTCAACCCGGACCTGGCCATGGCGCACAATCTGTACACCGCGATTGAGTGCGACCAGGGCCGCGCCCCGCAGGCTATGGTGAGGCTGCTGAACCGTGCATCTTTCCGCCGAAACGATCCCGACCTGTTCGCAGGCCTCGTCCAGGCTTGCCGCTATTCCGGCGAATTGAAAGCCTCGGTCGCTGCCCACCAATGCGCCCGCCACCTCGATCCGCACATCGTCACGAGCGTCGCGCACACCTACTTCCTGCTTGGGGATTATCAGAAGACGCTGGATTGGTATGGAACAAAAGGGGGCTTCTACTTGGATTGTGCCGCGCTGGTCATGCTGGGCGAGAAAAAGGCGGCCCTGGCGAAACTCCGCGAGCGCGAGCAATCAGGCGGTGCTACGGGATCGGTTCGGGCGATCATGGAATCCCTCCGCGCCTACCTCGAGGGGGACTTCAACGCGTGTCGCCGTACCATCGAGGTCGCGGAACCCCTGACGCGCAGAGATGCTGAGAGCCTGTTTTACACCGCGCGGCACCTTGCCCGGATCAACTAGCGCGAGCGCGCCCTGAAGACTCTCTCCGGTGCGATCGAGAGTGGTTTTCTGTGTGGGTCGGCATTAACCAGCGATCCATGGTTCGCATCACTGCGCGCTTTGCCTGATTATCGGCAATTGCTCCAGATTGTGGAACAAGCTCGCCGCCAAGCGCATGCCGCTTTCCAGGAAGCAGACGGCTTGCACCTCTTGAGGATCCCCGATGACACCCATCCCATAGATGCCCAAGGGGCGACCGGCACATGAGTTCTCCGCCGTGGAGAATAGCGCCGTAGCGCCTGCTTCTCCAGGCGATAGGGGCGGGCTTTCATCTCTGGGAAAGTGGCCGCTTGTACTGGAATCCAAGACCGCGGAGTTCGAAAGGCACGAACTGCGCGCTACCCCGCTCCGACTCTAACGGGATGTCGCGCTAAACCTGCAGCCAGCGGGAGTCCACCTCGATCGTGCACTCGGAGGCTTTGGCCCAGGGGGCACTCGTCTTCGCCAGTTCTGCCCACTTTTGGAACGGGATGTTCTTGCCGGAGGACATCTGGACGCGGTACGCGCCCGGCCGGGTGCTCACCATCACGGAAAAGTACAACGCTCCGCTTTCGGTCGTGTGGTCATCGACGGACACAACGAACTCCAGCATGCGTCGCTCGTTCTTCCAAGTGTCGGGACTCTGTATGATTATGCAGCCCGGGATATCCATCCAGTTGGGCGTTTTGGAGAGGTTGTCATCCTCCCAATTCGATTCCCGCCAGCCCACGGCATTGAAGTCCTCGCCGGGGGGAAGGCGCCAGATCCTCCAGCGTCGCCAGGTACTGTAACTGCCGGACACATCGTCTCCGTTCTTCTGGACCTGAGTGTAGCTGTTGCCGTGAACGAAATAGCCGGGCTTGGCGACGGCCAGAAACGGGCCTTGCGGGACATAACTCCGACCTCTGGCCGTATACGAACTCAAATCGCTTGACGTGGGTGTGTATTCGAGCTTGAGTGACGGGTTCGCCATGGGAGTGTCACCTCATTTGTCGATTTCAGCCAAGTCGGGCGCCCAAGGCCGGACCACCGCGTCCGCGCCACCCGGTTTCCAGCGATCTCGTGCCGAGCCCCGATTCGACCTTCGCGACGTTATGTTAGCGCTGCTCGTGCCCAGTTACAAACGCAAGGTCTGCGCCAGCCAGCGGGACGCAGTCCACGGGCGGGACACCCGTGGTACGACCAGAATCCTCAATGGGCGGGGAGTTTGTTGGGAAAGAAGGTGCTGACGACCAGCAGGAGTGTCAAGCCTACCATGACCACGCAGGTGATCCGGGCGACGACGTTAAAGAACCGGGTGTTTCGGTACTTCCCCATGATGTCTTCGCGGTTGGTGAGTTGCAGCATGAAGATGACGACGATGGGCAGCAGGATGCCATTGGCGACTTGGGAGAGCAGGATGATGGGCACTTGCTGCGATTCGCTGAGCAGGACCACAATGAGCATGCCCACAAAAATCAAGCTGGTATAGAGCCAGTAAAAGGCTGGAGCTTCGCTGAAGCGTTTGTTGATGCCCGACTCGAGCCCCAAACCCTCACAGACATAGTAGGCCGTGGCGAGCGGCAGTATGCAGGCGGAAAAGAGCGAGGCGTTGCACAGCCCCACGGCAAACAAGGCGCTGGCCGCCTGGCCCGCCAGGGGGCGGAGGGCCATGGCCGCGTCCGCGGCATCCCGGATCTCGCGATGGCCGCTCACATAAATCGTAGCCGCGCAGGCGACGATGATGAAAAACGCGACCACGTCGGTGATGATGCACCCCACGATGACATCCAGCTTGGAGTAGAAATAATTCCGCAGCTTGACACCTTTCTCGACCACAGCGGCTTGCAGATAGAACTGCATCCAGGGCGCGATGGTCGTTCCCACCAGCCCGATGATCATGTAAAGATAACCCGCAGTGAAATGGAACGAGGGCTTGAAGGTGCTGATCAGTGAACTCGTCCAATCGGGGCGCGCCAGGAAACAGGAGACCGGGTAGGCAATGTAGATGACGCAGGCGGCCAGAAACACCTTCTCCACATAGCGGTAGCTGCCCTTGACCACCAGCAGCCATACGAATAGGGCCCCCAGCGGCACGGCCACAAAACGGCTCATCCCGAAGACCGACATGCCGGAAGCCAGCCCCGCAAACTCGGAGACCGTGTTTCCCAGATTGGTGATGATGAGCAGGACCATCAGGATGAAGGTGGTCCTGAAACCATACTCCTCACGAATCAGGTCGGCCAGGCCTTTGCCTGTGACTACGCCCATGCGCGCCACCATTTCCTGGACAATAATCAGGGCGACCGTAATCGGAATCAGCGTCCAGAGCAGCGAGAATCCGAATTGGGCTCCGGCGACCGAATAGGTGTAGATGCCACCCGCGTCGTTGTCGACGTTGGCGGTGATGATCCCCGGGCCAAGAATGGCCATGAAGATCAGAAAGCGGGTGCGGTAGTGGCGAAGTTTTTCGCGCGTCACGGGTGTTGTGCTCGCAGTGGCAAAATGATAAAGGCTCCCCCCACCGCTGTCATCCTGAGGAGCCGCAGGCGACGAAGGATCCCCGCATTTGCCTGAATCTTCCTAAGCGACGATTCGCGGCGCACTCCATGCTCAGCGAAATGCAGAGATCCTTCGCTGCGCTCAGGATGACATGGCCCGAGGCTCC
>JAIQGA010000261.1 GCA_020072925.1 Terriglobia bacterium
ATGCGTCTTCGTTTTTCACATCTTTCGAATGGCCGAGCCTGCTGGGGCACCGGATCGCAAATCTGCGGCGCAAACGTTGACTTTGTCCGCAAGGGCAGCTTAGAGTGAATGTTTATCCACTGCGGGCGAGACGCATTTAGTGACGGCGCTTTGAGTATACCGGACCTGAGCGGAACTTATCTCGGGGAAATTGTGGCCGAGCGCCGCAGGCGCTTGGAGGAAACGCGAGCACAGGTGCCGCTTGCCGATCTGGCCAGTCGCGCCGAGCAGCGCCAGGAGCGGCGCGACTTCGCGGCGGCTTTGCGCGGGCCGGCGCTACGGGTGATCACTGAATTAAAGCGTGCTTCGCCTTCGCGCGGGCTTTTGTGCTCGCGCTACCGGCCCCGCGAAATCGCCCGAGGCTACGAGGAGGCAGGCGCCGCGGCGCTTTCCGTGCTGACCGAAGAGAAGTATTTTCTGGGTTCGCTCGCCGACCTCGGCGAGGCGCGCGCGGCCGTGCCGTTGCCGGTGCTGCGCAAGGACTTCATCCTGGACGCGTATCAAGTCTATGAATCGGCCGCCGCAGGCGCGGATGGTCTGCTGTTGATCGTGGCCGCCTTGAGCGAGCAGGACTTGCGCGGGCTGCTCGAACTCTGCCGCCGCCTGCGCGTCGCCGCGCTTGTGGAAGTGCACACCTCGGAGGAACTCCAGCGCGCGCTCGACGTCGGCGCAGTCCTCGTGGGCGTGAACAATCGCGACCTGAAGACCCTGGAGGTGAATCTGGAGACGTCCTTCCGCCTGCGCGCCAAAATCCCATCGACGTGCGTTGCGGTGAGCGAGAGCGGCATCAAGACGCCGGCGGACGTGCAGGCGCTCGCCCAGGCAGGCTTCGACGCCATGCTGATCGGTGAGCGTCTGATGAAAGAAGCCGACCCCGGTCGGGCGCTGGCCGATCTGCTGGCGGGGGCAAAGACCCTCGCCACCCAGCGTGTCTGACAGTTTGCTGAGGAGCTTATTGGGGGCATGTCATGCTGAGCGCAGCGAAGCATCTCCGCATTTGTTGACTCAAGCAAATGCCGCGATCCTTCGTCGGCTTCGCCTCCTCAGGATGACAAGTCCCGGAGTCTTCACCAGACTGCGAAAGTGCGCGACACAGGGTTCGAACCCATGCCGACGCGAGTCAAGATTTGTGGCATTACGCGGCGGGACGATGCCGAACTGGCGGTCGAGCTCGGCGCGTCGGCGCTAGGGTTTAATTTCTTTCCGCCGTCGCCACGCTATATTGCTCCCGCAGCCGCACGAGAAATTATTCGCAGGCTGCCGCCGTTCGTTATGGCGGTTGGAGTCTTCGCAGACGAAGCCGACGCGGCCCACATCATGGCGGTAGCACACGAGGCGGGCGTAAGCGTCGTGCAATTGCACGGGCCGAGGTTTCCGCAATTCGACGGCGCGCCGGGGCAGTTTTCGGTGATCCGCGCCATGGCCGTGAAAGCGGATTTTGTCCCGGAGGAACTCGCCAAGCTCCAAGCCGCGGCGTTCTTGCTGGACAGCTTCGATCCCGCGCTGCGCGGTGGCACGGGCAAAGTTTTCGATTGGAGCATCGCGAGGGAAGCGAAGCGCTACGGGACGATCATCTTGGCGGGGGGGCTGACGCCGGAGAACGTCGGAGAGGCGATCAAGCAAGTGCGCCCCTATGCCGTGGACGTGGCAACGGGGGTGGAGTGCACGCCGGGCATCAAAGACCCCGCCAGGCTGCGAGCTTTTTTCGCAGAAGTAGCAAAAGCGGATCGAGAGTTGTGAGATGGCAACCGTGAGTCACCAAACTGATGTTTGGCCGGACGCGCGAGGGCGCTTTGGCGAATTCGGCGGGCGATACGTTCCCGAAACGCTGATGCATCCCGTCGAGCAGTTGGAGCGCGCCTATGAAGCCGCGCGACATGACGTGAAATTTCGCGAAGAGTTGCACCATCTTCTGAAGGACTTCGCCGGCCGGCCCACGCCTTTGTTCCACGCACGACGTTTGACGGAGCACCTGGGCGGCGCGCAAATCTTCCTGAAACGGGAGGATTTGCTGCACACCGGAGCGCACAAAATCAACAATTGCTTGGGACAGGGCCTGCTCGCCCTGCGCATGGGCAAGGCGCGCCTGGTGGCGGAAACCGGCGCGGGGCAGCACGGCGTGGCTACCGCGACCGTGGCGGCGCTGCTGGGCATGGAATGCGTCGTTTACATGGGCGAGGAGGACATGGCCCGCCAGGCGCCCAACGTCTATCGCATGCGCCTGCTGGGTTCGCGCGTCGAGCCCGTCGCATCAGGCTCGCGCACGCTCAAAGACGCCATCAACGAGGCTATGCGCGACTGGGTGACCAACGTTCACAACACCCATTACCTGCTGGGCTCGGTGCTGGGGCCGCATCCTTACCCGCTGATGGTCCGGGAATTTCATCGCGTCATCGGGCAGGAAGCTCGCCGGCAGATTCTGGAAGCGGCCGGAAGGCTGCCCGATTACCTCTTCGCCTGCGTGGGCGGCGGAAGCAATTCCATCGGCTTGTTCTACGATTTCATTCCGGACGCCTCGGTGAAAATGGTGGGCGTGGAAGCGGGCGGGCGTGGAGCGAACCTGGGCGAGCACGCGGCGCGGTTTGCGGGAGGCAAGCCCGGCGTGCTGCAAGGCACCTACACGTATGTGCTCCAGACCGAAGATGGGCTGATCGCGAACACGCATTCCATCTCGGCGGGGCTGGATTATCCCGCCATCGGCCCGGAGCACGCGGCACTCTATCGCCAGGGCCGGGTGGAATACACACACGTGAGTGACGCCGAGGCGCTCGAAGCGGCGCGCCTCCTCTCGCGGACGGAAGGCATTATCCCGGCGCTCGAGCCCGCACACGCGCTGGCCGCGGTCATCGCCCGCGGGCCGAAGATGAGCCGCGAAAACATCGTGGTGGTGAATCTTTCTGGGCGCGGAGACAAAGACCTGGGGATCTTCCAGTCCGCGGGAGTCCTATAATGGTGAGTGTAGTCACCTTGATGTGCACGTAGGGGGGGTACGAGGGTATGAAAATCCGGGTTGTGCTTGAACCGAGTGAGGAGGGCGGTTATACCGGCTATGTCCCGTCTCTTCCCGGCTGCATCAGCGAAGGGGAAGACGTGCAGGATGCCTTGGCGAATATCCAGGAGGCAATCGTGCTCTATCTGGAGCCGGTTGAGGACGATTTTGTTGCGTCAGGGCAGGCTCTGGTAAAAGAGATCGAGCTGTGAGCAAATTCCCGGCTCATCCCCCGATCAAACGCTCAACGTTGGCTCACATTCTTAAGTCGGCGCGTCTTGACCCCGAGGAATTTCTGCGGCTCCCATGACAGTTCCTACACCTCGGATCGAATCGAGATTTCGCGAATTGCGCGAGCGGCGTGCGAAAGGGCTGGTGGTGTATTTCACCGCCGGCGATCCCACGCTGGATGGTACGGGCGAGTTGCTCGCGGCCGTCGATCGCGCGGGCGCGGACGTAATCGAATTGGGAGTGCCTTTTTCCGACCCTCTGGCGGACGGGCCGGTGATTCAGCGGGCTTCCGAGCGCGCGCTCCGGTCGGGCGCGACGCTGCGGCGCATTCTCGAGCGCTTTCCGCGGTGGCGCGAAGCGGTGCGCGCACCCATTATCCTGTTCAGCTATTACAATCCGATCCTGCAATTCGGGCTGGACAGATTCGCGCGCGCGGCGGCGCAGGCGGGCGTGGATGGCGCTTTAGTTGTGGATCTCAGTCCCGAAGAAGCCGAGCCTTACGTGCAGGCCATGCGCGCGCAGAACCTCGATACGGTGTTTCTGGGTTCGCCCACGTCTACGGACGAGCGGCTGGAACGCGCGGCAAAATTTTCGTCGGGATTCTTTTATTTGATTTCACGGACCGGCGTGACCGGCGAGCGCCAGGAGTTGGCCGCGAGCGTCAACCCTCTGGTCGAGCGTACGCGCCACTTCACAACGTTGCCGCTCGCCGTGGGGTTTGGGATCTCGAACCCGCAGCAAGTGCGGGAGGTCCAGGCCGTGGCGGACGCGGCCGTGGTGGGCAGCGCCGTGGTGCACGCCATCGAGGAGCACTACTTGCAGACGGGCGCGGCGGCGGTCGAGCGGTTCGTCCGCTGGCTCAAAGAAGGCACGGGGGAGAGACCCGCATGAGCGATCTCGACGGCTGGCGCAAGCGAATCGATGAGATCGACCAGGAACTGGTGCGGTTGCTCAACGAGCGTTCGCAGTGCGCCGTGGAAATCGGACACCTCAAGAAGAAGTTGAATCTGCCGGCGTGGCAACCGGAGCGCGAAGCCGAGATCCTGCGGCACGTGGTGAAATCGAATCCCGGCCCTCTCGACGACGCGGCGATCCGCCGCTTGTTCGAGCGCATCATTGACGAAGCGCGGTCGCTCGAGCGCCACTCGATGGATGAAAGCGGGAAATTTCGGAAGGAGTGAAAGACCATGGTCGTCGTTATGCAGGAAGGCGCGACGGAAGAAAACATCCAGCGCGTCATCAATAAGCTGATGGAAATGGGCTTCGACATTCACCGCTCGACGGGCGCGGCGCACACTGTGTTGGGCGCGGTCGGCGCCAAGGTGGACTTTGACACCCGAGACATCGAACTGCTCGAGGGCGTCGAAGAGGTCTTGCGGATTACGGCGCCTTACAAGCTGGCGAGCCGCCACTTCCGGCCGGAGGGTTCGGTCATCCAACTCGGGAAAGGTGTGGCGGTCGGCGGAAAACAAGTGGTGATGATGGCCGGGCCGTGCAGCGTCGAAAGCGCCGAGCAGATTGATTGCGTGGCCGCGAGCATTTCGAAGCAAGGCGTACGCGTGCTGCGTGGCGGAGCCTTCAAGCCGCGGACCTCGCCTTACAGCTTCCAGGGCCTGGGCGCGCAGGGACTGGAGATAATGCGGCGCGCCGCCGATAAGTACGACATGCTGGTGGTTTCTGAGGTCATGGACCAGACCCAGATCCCGCTTTTCCTCGATTATGCCGACTTGCTGCAGGTTGGCGCGCGCAACATGCAGAATTACAACCTGCTGAAGGAACTCGGCAAAGTTGCGAAGCCCGTTCTACTGAAGCGGGGCATTTCCGCCACCATCGAAGAATTGCTGCTTTCCGCCGAATACATCATGTCGGGCGGAAACTACAACGTCATCCTCTGCGAGCGTGGCATCCGGACGTTCGAGAGTTACACGCGCAACACGCTCGACGTCTCGGCGATCCCGGTCATCCAAAAACTCTCCCATTTGCCGATCGTCGTGGATCCGTCGCACGGCACGGGCCGGCGCGATAAGGTGGCGCCTATGGCGCGCGCCGCGGTGGCGGCCGGGGCCGACGGGTTGCTTATCGAAGTGCATCACGACCCCGAGAAGGCGCTGAGCGATGGCGCGCAATCGCTTTATCCCGACCAGTTTGATCAACTCATGAAAGAACTGCACATGATCGCGCCGGCGGTCGGGCGGACGATCTGAAGGGCAGATGAAAGTCGAAAGTTGAAAGTCGAAAGTCGAGACGCTGCGCGAAGGCAACACCTTGCGGCGATCGCTCTACTTTTGACTGTCAACTGCCGACTGTTGACTGTAAACTACCTTCCGCTGTGGACTCTCCCAAGGATTTTTTCCAACGCGTGGCCATTATCGGCCTGGGCCTGATGGGCGGTTCGTGGGGGCTGGCTCTGAAGAGGTGCGGATTTGCGGGCCGGCGCGTGGGTTGCGATCGGCCGGAAATTCTCCAGCGCGCCCTCGCCAAGGGCGCCGTGGATGAAGTCGCCGAAGACCTGGACGCCACGGTGGCAGCCGCCGACCTCGTGATTCTCGCGACGCCCGTGGGCGCGATTCTCGATTTGCTCCCTCGCCTGCGGGACGCCGCGCCGAAGCGAGCGCTCATCACGGACGTCGGCAGCACCAAGCGCCTGATTTGCCAGCGCGCTCACGAAATACTTGGTGAGGAACCGCTGTTCTTGGGCGGTCATCCTTTGGCGGGCAAGGAACGCTCCGGCATCGAGCAGGCCGACGGCGAGCTTTTCCAAAACGCCCGCTATGTCCTCACGCCGGTCGCGCCCGCCCACACCTCGGATATCCGCGTCAAAACCTTCATGACTCTCCTTGAAGCGGTGGGCGCGCGACCTTACGTCGCGGAGGCTTCGAGTCACGATCGTGCCGTGGCTTTCCTCAGTCATTTGCCGCAACTGGTTTCCTCAGGGCTGGCCAGCCTCGTCGCGGAAGAGAGTGCCGGCGGCCAACTGCCGCTCGAGCTGGCCGCGGCGGGGTTTCGAGACGTGACGCGCCTGGCGGAAGGCCCGTATTCAGTTTGGCGTGACATTTGCCTCACCAATATCGAGAATATCCAGCGCGCGCTCGAAGCGCTGATCGAAAAGCTCGAATCCATGAAAGTGCACTTGACCGACCGCGAGTTGGAACACGATTTCAAGCAAGCTGCCAAGCTGCGCGAGAAGCTGCGCGGACTCAGTTGAGCGTGCGGAGATACATCCTTGCAGGTTCTCCGCCACTGGCTGGAATCGAATTGGGCGCTGCCCTTGGGACAGGGATTGGCCGCCGCCATGCCTTCCCGGCATGAATTCAAGGCGGGCGCGTAGGTTTGTCGCGGCTGCCGACGGGAGTAAACCATGCTCAGAGATGTATTGGAAATCCTGGCGACGACTCCGGAAAAGGTTCGCCGCGAAATCGCTTCGATGTCTCCACATGAGTTAAAGGCGTCCCCCGCGCCCGGCAAGTGGTCGGTGCGACGGGTGCTCGCCCATTTGGAAGACGTGGAAGAAGTGGGCATGCGCCAGCGCTTGGAAGCTATGGTGACGAGTGACCGGCCCACGCTGGCCGCGTTCGATCAGGAAGCGCGTGTAGATGCGATGCATTACGACGGTAAGGACCCGCGCCGTACGCTCGCTTCTTGGGAAAGACAGCGTCGCGCCAATGTTCGCTGGCTGCGCCGGCTCAAGCCCGCCCAGTTCAAACGCCGGGGCCTGCATGAGAAGGTCGGCGAAATCTCCGTGGAAGAACTGGTGACCGAATGGGCATTTCATGACCTGGGCCACCTGAAACAGATCCTCGAAATCAAGCGCTACGCTCTGTATCCCCGCATGGGAAACATGCAAGCGTTCTATCAGCTAACGTGAATCCGCCCGCCGCGGCGTCGCAGGAGCACTTGGTGGACGATGGCGACAGGTTGTTGCTACGCTGCCAGGGACTGCGCAGACAAATTCCTGCCTCGGCGCCTTTTCTTAGGTATGCTGTAGTCGGTGGAGGTGCGAAGTATGGCCGAAAAAGTGCGGGCAACTGTTCGAAATGGGAAAATCGAATTGCTTGAACACGTCGATCTGCCAGAAGGGGCGAAAATCCTCGTGCTTCTCCTGCCTGATGATGAATCCCAGTTCTGGATGGAAGCGAGCCTGATCTCCCTAAATGCTGTTTGGGATAACCCGCAGGATGACGTTTATGCCCAGCTACTCGAAAAATGAAGTTGTCCTTGTCCGCTTCCCGTTTTCCGACCTGTCAGCCACCAAGGTCAGGCCTGCTGTCATTGTGAGTGCGCCTCACCCGTCGCAGGATCTTTTCCTTGTCCCATTGACGAGCAGAACCGCGGGACTTCTTTCCGGCGAGTTCATCCTTGGTCACTGGGCTGAGGCAGGCTTGAATGTTCCAACCGCATTTAAGCGTGGCCTGTATACAATCCATCAAAGCTTGGTGGCCAAAGCGGTGGGACGGCTCCTTGAATCGGATGCGCTAAATATCCAGAATTCACTTCGCGAATGGTTGGGCTTATGAACAAAGTTTTCCCCGACGCAGATGTGGCGATAGCGGACATCCAAGATGGCGCCACGATCATGGTAGGAGGCTTCGGCCTGTGCGGGATTCCGGAGAACCTGATCGCGGCGGTCCGACGAAAGGGAACACAGAACATCACGGTCATCAGCAATAATGCGGGTATCAATGAATTCGGCCTGGGCGTGCTGCTGATGACCCGCCAGATCAAGAAAGTGATCGGGACGTACGTGGGGGAAAACAAACTCCTCGAAGATCAGGTGCTCAAGAAAGAAATCGAGCTGCAGCTAAATCCCCAGGGAACATTTTCGGAGCGCATTCGCGCCGGCGGCGCCGGCATCCCGGCATTCTACACGCCCACGGGAGTGGGAACGGTGGTCGCGGAGGGCAAGGAAGTTCGTGAATTTAACGGCCGGAAGTACTTGCTCGAGCGCGCGCTCACCGCCGACTTCGCGTTCATCAAAGCCTGGAAGGGCGACCGCTGGGGCAACCTCATTTACCGCAAGACGGCGCGCAATTTCAATCCCATGATGGCGACGGCCGCGCGCGTGACCATCGCGGAGGTCGAGGAGTTGGTCGAGCTCGGCGAACTCGATCCGAACTGCATCGTTACGCCGGGAGTATATGTAAAGCGGATTTTCCAGGGGACGAACTAC
>JAIQGA010000262.1 GCA_020072925.1 Terriglobia bacterium
TTTCGCGGAAGTGGAAAACTGGGTCCAGAAGCTCGATCAGCCTGCGCCGCCCAGCGGAATCCAGACCTTTATTTACAGGGTGCAGAACTCCGAAGCCAGGTATTTGGCCCAACTCCTCACTGGCGTGCAGCAGGGGCAAGCGAGCGCCCAGGCGGGCGCGGGGCAAGGCGGGGCCGGGGCCGCAGGCGGCGGGGCGGGAGGCGCGACGGGTGCGGGAGGTGCGGCGGGCACTCGCCACGAAATGGGTGCGGCGGGCGGTGGGGAGCCAGACTATGAGTCGGAATCACAGCAGAGGACCCGTGAAGGCGCGCACATTACCGTCGACGCCGTGAATAATGCTCTGATCATTCAATGCACTTCGCAACAATATGCCGAGATTGTTAAGACGCTCAAGCAACTTGACGTGATTCCCCGCCAAGTCATGATTAACGTCCGCGTTTATGAAGTGAACCTGACCGGCGGGCTTTCCTTCGGAGTCTCCTATTACCTCCAGGCGCGGGACAACACCCAGCGGAAGCCTTTGGCGTCTTTCAGCGCCACCAATGCCCTGCAAGGCTCGGTCGGAACCTTGATCGGGCAGACCCGTGAGCTGCTGGCCTTTCTCAACGCCAGCGAGAACAGCAACCGCGTGCGAGTGCTATCGGCCCCCACCGTGATGGCCACGGATAATTCTGAGGCCAAAATCCAGGTGGGCTCGACGATCCCGGTTTTGACTTCCCAGGGCATTGTCCCGGTGCAGACCGGCGGCTCAAGCCTCTTCACGAATACGATTCAGAACATCGACACGGGCATCATCCTGACAGTTACTCCCCGCATCACCTCGACGGGGCTGGTCTCGCTCAAGATCACCCAGGAAATCAGCAGCGCCCAGCCGCCTGCGGCCGGGGGAATCCAGTCGCCCTCCATTCTCAAGCGGACGCTTAACACCAATGCGGTGGTGGGCGACGGTCAAACCATCGCCTTGGGCGGGCTCATCTCGCGGACCGTCACGTACAACCGCAACCGCATTCCACTGCTGGGCGATATCCCGGGCCTCGGAGTGCTCTTCGGTTCCACTTCCTACGACACCACCGAGACTGAGCTCATCATGATCATGACTCCGCAGATCATTAAAAGTGTGCAAGAAGCCCACGATGCCACGCGGGAGCTTCAGGATAAGTTGGTTGATATGCGGAAGAATTTCAAGCGCGACAAACTGCTGAACCCGTAGCGTCCCGTTTCGTCGCTTTGGTTGTAGCACGGGCGTATTGCCCGTGCGCTCGATGCTCGCGCGGCCCCATCGCAGGGGCGGGTTTCGAAACCCGCCCCTACCCTCCTCGCGTGTAAGAGGGCCTCCGCTTCCCAATCGGCGTAATCTGCGCAATCTGCGGATTGTATTTCCCCACCGGAAAATGAAGCGCATCAAAAAAAAGACTTGACAGCCCCGCTCGCCAATGCTAATTTCGCGGCAGTTTTTTGGTTCCTTTGGATTAGATGCATGCGGGCTGGCGTGCTGCCCGTGGGAGCGTTTGTTCAATCGTACGCAAGAAAGTGCTTGACAGGATATTACGCGCGATGGTAGTTTGCGCACGATTTGTCAGGAGTTGAGGACTCTAGGCCTACGCTTTTCCCATGGACTCTTCTTACGCCTTGTTCGAAGTTTTAAATCTCATGACCCCTACACGGAGGATCTTGAAAATGAAACGCTACCTGGTGCTCACTACCTTACTGTTCCTGGTGGGTGTGGCGACAGCTTCGGCTCAAGTCACCTACCAGATTACGACCGTACCAACATTCGTAATCGATTCAGGGCGCGCCGAGGTGCTCGGATCGATCCGCCTGACGGCCACCAACGTTGGTCCATCCGTCGGCAGCACGATTCAAGTGCTTTATCAAGGGGTAAGTTGCGATAACAGCTTTGTCAGCACGCCCCACGGCATAACCCACGTGGAGGGCAGCGCCGCTCTCCCCCCGCCTGCGGGTGCCTTTTCAGGCAACGTCACCACCGGTGCGGTCCAGAACACCGCGGCAGGTTGCATTGTCAGCATTGTAGTTGCGAACGCTGTTGTTCCCGCCGTCGGTGACTATATCCAGATCAGCAACGCCCGTGGCCGGATTGATTTGGTCCAGGGCATTCCTGATGGGGGCAACATTAACGCTTCCTTGAATGCCTCCCCCAGCGCCTCCTCGCTGTTCACGGCGCCCACGACCGTGGTCGTCGCGACCCCGGAACCTGGCTTGGTCGTCACGGTGGATGGCGTCACGCGGCTCCAGTGCGTCGGTGGTGGCAACCCCGAGATCGTGGTGGAGGAAGGGTTTAACTCCGCCTTCGTCCAGAACGTCGCCACGGTCGCCGGCAGCATCCCCAACGTGGACCCGCCAGTTGGCCATGCCCGTTACCCGGACCACCTCAGTGCCAATGCCAACACGGAAATCCACATCAACGTGGCGAACCTTCAGACCGGTGTGACCGTAGCTTGGCCGACGCTTGTCGCTGCCAACGCACCTATTCCGGCCTTTGTGGCTGCGACGAATGGCGCGGGTTCCCAACTGCAGTTGCTCCCCGGCTCGACGTCGACAAGCGCCACATACGAATATGCTTGCGGTGATCAGACCGGCGTGTGCGACGTCAACACCGAAATCTTTGACATCGTACCGACCGTGACTGTTTCCCTGACTGCGGGCTTTGGGACTGCCACGGCCCAGGCTACACTCTATCCGACGCTGCTCACCAACGACGTTACATTGGCGTCACAGGCGCCTGACACGCCGGGTGCCGGCAACACCCGTCCGCGCTTTGCCCTCCGGTATCTAAATGTTCCCGCGGACCCGTTCATCACCACTGGGCCTTGCACAACCACACTGCTCTATCCTTGGGTGGTGTTGGTGCCGGGTTTGGCGTATGACACGGGCATTTCGATTGCTAACACCTCGGCAGATATGACGAATACCACGTTCTCACCCGTTGGCAATGCCGCAGGCTGGACTTCAGCGACCGTTGATGAGACTGCCAGCCAGAGCGGGACCTGCAGCCTCTATGGGTGGAACACAGCTACCCCGGCTACACCTGCGGCACCGGCGGCGCTCACTTACACGACCCCCAGTATTCCTGCGGGTGCATCGTGGGCGAATTCGCTTTCCCAGATTGCCCCGTTCAACGCTGGTGACTTCACGGGGTATGTCATTGCAGAGTGCAACTTCCAGTATGGTCATGGATTCGCGTTTATCAGCGGCGGTTATGGCACGAGCAGCGCGATTGCTCAGGGCTATACGGCGCTGATAATCCCCGATCCGATCATTATTGGCGCGCGTAGGGCCTGCTATCCTGGCATCGGCAATGTTAATGGATTTCTCGTTAGTAATCCCGTGTGCCAGGAGCAGGCTGGAGAAGGGTTAGGCCAGTAATCGGCCAGTACCCCTCTCCTGCAGTCGAACGATACTTGTACAAGAGCCGCGCGGTCCCGCGCAATGCGGGACCGCTCGGCACGACGGCAGGTGTGTTAATACATAGGCACGGTTGGCAGCCCTGAGCCTAGCCAGCGAGGCATGCTTTACTTGGCGAGGCCCAGAGAAGCCATGAGGCACTGAGCACCAGGTAAACGCGCTAGAAAGCGGAACAGGTGGCGTGTCAACTGCGCCACCTGTTCCGTTTTTTGTGCTATACTGCTCTGGCGATGCCGAGAAGGTACGGCAAATTTACACAGTGCCCCATGTTCCGCTTGGCGATTCGCTGTTGTCCTGTGCGGAGCTAAGGACTTGGGGGGTTCGCCTAGTAGGAGTCTCCCGAAGAAGCTTAGCATCTATCCATTCACACAAATGCGGGGATTCTTCTTTCGTCGGAGGGGCGACCTCCTCAGAATGGCTTTTTGGGGGAACTATCTTATCAGCCGACAGAAGGTCCGAATGAGAATCTCCCTTGCCGCCTGGCTCGTCTTGGCCATCGCTGTTCCCAGCTATGCAGTGATCCCTCAGTCCCCCCAAGCCGCTCAGAACTCCGGGCCGGGGGAGCCAGCGCTTCGAGAACGAGTGCAGGAGTTCTTCGGCCTGCTTCAGGCAGGCCGGTTCAGTGAGGCAGAGAAGTACCTTACCGACGATTCCAAGGAGAGCTTCCGCTATCAACAGAGAAGTCCCTTCTTGAGTTTTGAGATCAAGTCCGTCAAGGTCGCTGCCGACGGGAAAAGCGCCGCTGTTGAGGTGCTGATGCAGGCTTTCGCTCCCCAGCTCTCCACCAAGCCCCTCCCCATGCCCAGCCTCACGCGTTGGCAGCTCGTGGACGGCACCTGGTATGCCGTGATCCCTAAACCAGACCCTGACGCCATGAAAAAGCTTCTCCGACCTTCGGCGACAGGTGCCGGGACCAATCCGGCTCCGCCCCCTGTCGAAGAACTCAAATTCAAGGGTCATACCTACACATTGGGGGTGGTAAAGCCGGGACAGATCAAAACGGCCAGGTTTCCTTTTACGAATGTAACAGACCATGTGGTGACCATTACCAAGATCGATACGGGGTGCGACTGTTTGAAAGCAAAAACCGAGAAGAAGAGTTACAAGCCGGGAGAGTCGGGCGAGCTGACGGTGGATTTTGACCCCACCGACTATTCACGAGGTTACATCCAGTCGATGGTTTTCAAGACGGACCCAGGCGGGGTGCTCAGCTTCCTGACCATCAAGGCCTACGTGATGCCGCCTGAAACCGCCCAACCCACAGCAGATAGTACTACCGCTAAGAAACCCTAATCGAAAAACGGAGACGCGGATGTTTCGACAACCTGCGTGGTTCGTGAAGCTTGCCCTGATATTGCCTGTTTCTTTCAGCGCTGGTCCATGTATGGCGCAGGAACGGGGCACCGCGGCCGCGGAAGCCACGCCGAATCCCCAAGAACGAATTGTAATTACGGTGGACGATCAGAAGATGACCGCCGCGGAGGTTGAGAAATTTATCCAATCCTTGCCGCCTCAATTCCGCGCCTACTACGCGGGGCCCGCGAGGTACCTGCTTCCACAATATTTGGTCCAGTTGAAGGTTCTGGCTGGCGAGGCTCGCAAGGAGAAATTGGAGGAACAGCCCGAGGTCAAGCAGGCCATCGAAATTGCGCGCAACAGCATTCTTGCCGACGCGGAGAAGCGACGGCTGGAGCGGAGCATTCCGGTCACCGACGCCCAGATCCAAGCGGAATACGAGAAAGAGAAACCCAGTCTCGAAGAAGTGCGCATTCGACGGTTGTTGATCCGGACTTCCACCGCCGCGCTGAGCCCCACCGCGCGTCCTACAAGGCCGCCCTTACCGGAGGCCGAGGCTCGGAAGAAAATCGAAGACCTGCGCAAACAAATCCTCGCCGGCGCGGACTTCGCGGAACTGGCGCGTGCCAACTCCGAGGACCTGGCAACGGCCGGGTCTGGCGGGGACATGGGCTACTCCAGCCGTCAGACGATGCTGCCTCCCCTTGCCAACGCGGCTTATGCCCTCTCACCGGGGCAGGTCAGCGATATCATCGCCACGCCCTATGGGCTGGAGTTGATCAAGCTCGAAGACAAACGCATCAAGCCCCTGGACGAGGTCAGGCCGCAGTTGGAATCGCAGCTCCGCCAGGGCAAGCTTCAGGAGATATTGCAGGGCCTTGTTGCCCAGCATCGGGTGGATGTGGACAAGGAATTCTTTACTCCGCCCAAAAAGACGACGGGTCCGGCGCCTTCTCCGTCCTCCCAATCCCCCGGCCACTAATGCGCAGAATGCACAAGGGGCGGCCCCTTTTCGCAATTCTTCTTCTCTTGATCGTTTCGGGAGCGACCGTGTCGCCCTGCGGGACTGCCTCTGCACCCGCCGGGGCTCAGGCCACGGACATTCCCGCGCACCGCGTAAAGCTTGACAATCCTCTCTCCGTGGCGATTGATCGGCTTGGAACGGTATTTATCGCTGCTCCCTCGGCTCACGGCGTCTGGCGAGTGAACCCCGAGGGGACGGCGTCTCTGCTGGGAAGTAAGAATCCGGCGGTAACCTCCAGGCGCGGCCCTGCGGAGGGAGAGGATGACTGTGGTTCCCCCGCAAGCGTGGCAGTCGATCCGAATGGCTATCTGGTGGTCGTAGACCACGGCAATAACCGTGTTTGTTACTTGAATACCGGAGGCACGACCAGTTCCTTGGCGGGCAGTGGGAAACCCGGTTTTGCGGGAGATGGCGGACCGGCCGGTTACGCCTTGTTGAGCAGCCCGAGCGGAGTCGCCGCGGACCGCGCCGGCAATATCTTCATCGCCGACACCGGCAATCACCGCGTGCGACGCGTGCAGGCATCTACGGGCATCATTTCGACGATTGCGGGAAACGGCAGCCCGGGTTTCAGCGGTGATGGCGGACCTGCCACCAGCGCCAGCTTGATGAGTCCCCAGGGCCTGGCCGTCGACAGTGATGGCAATCTTTGGATCGCCGATACCGGCAACAACCGGATTCGGCGGGTAGATGCCTCGAGCGATGTAATCAAGACCGTCGCAGGGGGCGGCGGTGTGGGGTTTGGCGGGGACGGCGGTCCAGCCACTCGCGCCAGTCTGGGAGGGCCCACGGCGGTGGCGGTTGACGACGGCGGCAATTTGTTTATCGCGGACACTCACAACCAACGCATCCGCCGCGTCGAAGCAGACACAGGTGTCATCACTACGGTGGCAGGGAATGGCCGCTCAGGCTTCAGCGGTGACGACGGACAAGCGACCGACGCGACACTCTCCAATCCCACGGGTCTGACGCTGGATGAGGGCGACAGTCTGTATATCGCGGATTCCTTGAACCACCGCGTCCGCAGGATCGATCTCGGAAGCGGAGTGATCACGACTGTGGCGGGTAGCGGATCCGGGGGAGGGAACGAAGCTCCTGTTGCCGACGCAGGCCACGACCAGATACTCGAGTGCACCAGCCCGGAGGGGACCTTGGTTCAACTTGATGGTTCCGAGTCGTCTGATCCCGAGGGTGGCACATTGGCACTCCGGTGGACCGGGCCTTTTCTGAGAGCCGCCTCGCCGGCCGCAGGAGTCAGACCGCAAGTCTTTCTTCCTCTTGGCAAATCAGTGGTGAGGCTGTCGGTCAACAACGGCCAGCTCGTCTCGCAACCGGCGCGGACCACCGTGGAAATCCGAGTGGGGCTCCAGCCGATGGGAGAGGCGCTGGCCAACATGGTGCCGGAGGGAGAGGCCATTCCCGGCCGGAGGAAAGCCTGGAAGCTGGGAGTAAATCTTCCTCTCGGGTTGCGGCTACTCTGTGGCAGCCGCGTTCTCAGGTCTGGGGAAGTCTCGCCACCGCGCATCGTCGCGCTGGCAGGTGACGAGGGGCCAGTCTCTTTGGCGGCCGTTTGCGCCGCCTGGCGGAAACCGGAAGGCACCTGCCTGCTGTTTCACTTCACCGACGGGAGCTGGACTTACGATCTCAACACGGCGAACTTCAAGCGCGGCACTTACCTAGCAACGATTGAGATGCCCGATGGGCGCCGCTTTTGCGCCACCTTCGATTTGCATTAGGAGACGAGGCGGCTGTGCTACTGCATATTCCCGAACGGGATTTAGCGAGTGGCGCTCGTATCGCGAATTTGGCGGGGTTCAATGGGAGGTGGCCGCGGGTTTCGGACGCTGCGCTGACGGACTGTGCAACACTTCTAAGACAGCCTGCTCCAGTCTTCCCTTCTCGTCCTGCGCGAAGGTCTTGTCTTTATCCGGGGCAATCTCCTTGACGATATTTCCGTCTTTGTTGATGAGGAAAAAATGGGGGACGTCAAAGCTGGAAACTTGGGGCGTAATCCCAAGGTAGCGCACGGCAATTTCCAGGTCTCCGAGCAAGAGAAAATAGGTGAGATCGAATCTCTTGGCGAACTGTTTCAAAGCCACGGGCCCGCCCGCATCATGGGAAACTCCAATGACAACCAAGCCCTGGTCTTTGTATTCACGGTAGACTTGTTCAAGCAGCGGGGCCTCGCGCTGGCAGACCGGGCATCCCGTTTGAAAGAATTGCAGCAGGACGGCTCGCCCGCGAAACTCCGTCAGCGATACCTTGTTTCCTTGCCAGTCAGCGAGCGTGAAATCAGGGGCGCGGTATGGCTTGGCCGGGGTACCTTGCCCGAACGCCCCAATGCCGGCGATCGCGAGCAGGACTATTCCCATTGGGAGGAATGTATAGGGTCGTTTCATATGCCAAGTCGACTACTCTAGCTCCCGAGGCTCGCGGAATGCAAGCGGTTTTGGGCGCGATGTTTCTAAATGGGTAGATAAAGAAACGGTGTTACCTTCAAACGTATTAAGCCTAGCAGTCGTAGGTAAAAACAAGAAACACCCAGCCGTTTTTCCGGTTCAGTTGCCTCTCTTCTTTATCAAACTGCTTTGTCCAGAAGGTGGCCTAGTCGCTGATCCCTTTGGTGGTAGTGGGACTAC
>JAIQGA010000263.1 GCA_020072925.1 Terriglobia bacterium
GGGAGAACGGCAAGGAAAGTCTTCGAACAGTACTACACTTCAGAAAGCGCCTACCACACTTTGATGGAGATCTACAGTCGTTCCATCGCATCGTTCGCATAATCCCATGATTTTGGAGTCTTCGTCGGCGCCGCCTTCATTCCGCGTGCTCGGAGTGCGCGTTGACGCCGTCCAAATCCCCGATGTCATTTCCTTTATGGAAGGGCTGATTCGCCAACGCGCCTTGGGGAATTACATCGCCGTCACGGGCATGCACGGTGTAATGGAAGCACAGCAAAACGGCGCCTTTAAGGGCATTCTTCATGAAGCCAGTCTGGTGGTGCCCGACGGGATGCCGCTCGTTTGGCTCGGGCGATGGCACCGGTTCAATCTCCGCCGCCGCGTTTACGGGCCGGAGCTGATGGAAACCTTTTGCCGCACGACCGGGAGTCGGCACACCCATTTCTTTTGCGGGGGAGCTGCGGGGGTCGCAGAGCGATTAGCGGAAGTTCTCCAGAGACAGTACGGCGTCCGAGTCGTCGGCACCTACTGCCCCCCTTTCAGGCGCTTGACACCTGAGGAGAAGCAGGCCTTTCTCGCGAAAGTCCGCGCGGCCTCGCCGGATGTGTTATGGGTTGGGCTGAGCACTCCTAAACAGGAAACCTGGATGGCCGAATATCGGCAGGCGGTCCAGGTGCCGGTGCTCGTGGGGGTGGGCGCGGCATTTGACTTTCTCACGCGCAGAACCAGGCAGGCGCCTGCCTGGATGCGGGAACACGGGCTGGAGTG
Source organism: Terriglobia bacterium (assembly GCA_020072925.1). Taxonomy (GTDB): domain Bacteria; phylum Acidobacteriota; class Terriglobia; order UBA7540; family UBA7540; genus JAIQGA01. Next base: position 769 of record JAIQGA010000263.1, read on the forward strand.
GTCCTTCAGGCTCGTGAGCGAGCCTCGACGCCTCTGGCGACGCTACCTCATCTTTGGGTCCAGATTCATTTGGAATGTCGCCTTGGAAACATGTCGAATCAAAAAGTTCAGCTAGCCATGCCCGGACGCGGGAATCTGAAGCCGCGAATGCACTCTTCTCTACTCCCCGGGACTCCGTCCTTCAAGGTTCCTGAATCATGAAGCCTTTGGGCTGAACCCCTGCCACCGCTTGAAACTTCTGCATTCCTGCGGCCTTGAGCGGGCACGGCAAACAAACCCTACAGGAGGATGAGAATGAAAGGAGATCACACGATGCGAGAAGGTCAGGAACTCATGGTTATTACGGGCGCCGGCGGTTTCATTGGGGGAGCGTTGGCCCGATATTTCCACGATCGAGGCCACATGCGAATTCGCGCCGTGGACAAGAAGCCTTTGTCGGAATGGTACCAGCGCGTCCCGGGCGTTCAGAATCTCTGCCTGGACCTCAGCCGCGAAGAGAATTGCATCCGAGTCTGCGAAGGCGCAACGGAGGTTTATAACCTCGCTGCCGACATGGGTGGCATGGGATTCATCGAGAGATTCCGGGTAGAATGCCTCCGCAGCATTCTCATCAACACTCACATGATCGAAGCAGCCTGTCGCGCGGGTGTGGAACGGTACTTCTTCTCTTCGTCGGCTTGCGCGTACAACACCGAACTGCAGAAAGACCCGCAGCCCCGGGCGTTGAGAGAATCGGATGCCTACCCTGCCATGGCGGAGAGAGGCTATGGGTGGGAAAAACTGCTCTCGGAGATCTTCTGCCAGGAATACTGGGCGGAGCGCGGCTTGAAAACCTTCATCGCCCGCTTCCACAATGTTTACGGTCCGCACGGCACCTGGGACGGCGGCCGCGAAAAGGCTCCCGCGGCCATTTCCCGAAAAGTTATCCAGGCCAAGTACACGGGCTCCAACGAAATCCGCATCTGGGGGGACGGCACGCAAACGCGAAGCTACATGTACATCGACGACTGCACCAAAGGCATCGACACGATCGTGCACTGCGACGAGCTGATTGCTACTCCGATCAACCTGGGATCCAGCGAATTCGTTTCAGTCGACGACCTGGTGAGCATTGTGGAAGCAATTGCGGACGTCCAACTCCGTCGCCACTACGAACCCGATGCGCCGAAGGGCGTGGCAGGCCGCAACAGCGACAATACGATGATCAAGCGTATCCTGGGGTGGGAGCCTCACACGCCATTGCGCGACGGCTTGCACAAAACCTACGCTTGGATCGAGACGCAGTATTTGAACCAGAAAGCCGGGGCGCAAGTGGCGGAGGAAACGGAGCAGCGAGCGCTGGCCACCTCCTCCCTGGGCCATGCGCGCTGATCGGAGCGTGCCCGCTTATCATCCCAGCCTCGCCGGTGCGGGAAGGTAGACTCCGACACATCCTGCGCCAATGATTGCGGCTAAAGCGTCGCCGCTCCAGAATTGAAGGCCCCATCCAGGATCCGGTTTCGCAGAAGGCTCGCACCTCCTCAATCGCGGTGCAGCGTGAGGTGGTCACGCTCCCTACGGAAGGCGGTGGTGCCAAATCCCATTGAGGTCAAGCATGTCGGGTGTCCATAGCAGAGTGCGCAGACCCCTGGTCATCGGCCATTACGGAGGATGTAATACCGGTGACGAAGCCATGTTGGCGGGTCTGCTAAGCGCGGTGACGCCAGAGCTGAGACAGCGCGCGGCCGTTGTGGTGAAAGATGAATCATTCGAACCACCCTTTCTGGATCATGAGGTGAAGGTGGTGCCGGCAGGCCTGGTCCCGGTCCTTCGCGCCCTTCTGAATACAGACGCACTTGTATTGGGCGGAGGAACGCACTTTCATGACGACTATACGACCCTGCGGTATTTGCGCCACTTCCGTTACATGCTCCGTTACGTCGGCCTTTCGATGTTGGCAAAGATGTTGGGGCGCCAAGTGTCCTGGCTGGGAATGGGATTCGGCCCCTTTTATCGTCGGCCGACGCAATGGTTAACGAGGCTGGGCTTGAAATTCTGTGATCATGTCTCGGTTCGCGATGCCAAGTCTCGAGAAGAGGTGGCTGCCTGGGTGCCGCCCGAGAAGATCGCCGTCACCTTCGACCTTGCCGCCCTGCTCATCGGAAACTCCCACGGTTGTTTCCTGCCATCCCGCCCGGAGGGGTTCCGCTGCTCCACACTGGGGGTCAGCCTCACCTCGGTCCGGAATAGTTTGACTAGCGGTCCCTGGGTGGACGCAGCCGTCCGGAGGCGTCTTGCTTCAGCTTTGAACAGGACGCTCGCGGAGAACCGGAATCTTCGTTTGAAGGTCCTGGTTTTGAGGGGTGGGCATCGGGAAGACGATCAGGCCGTCAGCAAAAAACTCTTCGACTTTATCTCACGCGCGCACTCCGGACGCGTCGATTTCGTGCCTTATCATCCTGACCCGGAAGTCACATTGGAGGAAATCGCCGCCTGCGATGCTATGGTCGCGGCGCGTTATCATGCGGGCGTACTCGGTTACTTGACAGGGTGCCGGCTGCTTTTTCTGGCGTATCATCGCAAGGTTTGTGACTTGGCGAAAGAAATAGGGCTCCCTGACGACGCCTGTGTGAGAGTCTCAGAGGCTCTCGAGGAAGAACTGCTGGTCAACCGGCTCCGACGCCTGGTCCACGGGGACCAAGCGTTTCGCGCAAGTCTGCCTGTGCCGGACGCTACGCAACGAGCCTTGGGCAACCTCCGCGCCTTCGAAGAGCTGTCCTGAGGGTTTAGCACGTTTGCCTTTTACGGCCTATCTCATCCTCTCAATTCCCTGAACTCGCCTGAGGTACCTGGAATGAAAACCGTCCTTGCCGTCCTGCATCATTCTGTCTTTGGAGGGCCCCACAATCAGCTTGTTCGCCTGAGCAAACCCCTTGCGGCGCGAGGCTGGACGACGATCGCGGTGCTTCCCGAAGAACAGGGAAACGCCGCTGAACGCCTGCGGGCGGGAGGGATCAAGGTAGTTCGGACGCCCCTGCACAGGCCGCGCAAAAGCCTCCATCCGGGTCCGCACCTGGCCCTGATGTCCGGCTTGTTCCGAGAGATTGCAAGCCTGCGGGGGATTATTCGAGAACAGCGTGCCGATCTCGTGCAGGTTTTCGGACCGCTGTACCCGCATGGAGCGCTCGCGGCCCACCTGGAAGGTGTGCCGCTGGTCTGGCAATTGCTCGGCACGTTCGCTCCTTATCCCATCCGTCTCGCCATGATGCCGGCTGTTTTGTACCTGTCCGATGTGGTGATGACGACGGGGCTCTCCATCGCTTGGCAACATCCGGGCGTGAGAAGGCTAAAGGAACGTTGGGTGCCCTTCTATCCTCCCGTGGATACAGAGGAGTTTCGACCAGACCCAAGTCGGCGGGCGCTCGCGCGCGAAGAGCTCGGCATACCCCCAGAGGGGATTTTGGTTGGGACAGTAGGAAACTTCAACCGCATCAAAGGCCATGATTTTTTCGTCCATGCCGCCTCGTATGTCCAGGAGAGATTCCCGAAGGCCTTTTTCCGGATCTTGGGTGCGCACACTCCGACCCAAGCGTCTTATTACGATGTCAAGGTGCGGCGCGTGGCTGAAAGGCTGGGACTCCTCAGGAACGATCGATTGCGCTTCGTAGAACCCGGAGACCGTGTCGCCGAGCTGTTGCCCGCCTTCGACCTCTTCGTTATGACGTCTCGCGCCGAGGGTGTGCCCACCCCCGTTGTGGAGGCTATGGCGTGCGGGGTCCCGGTAGTAGCTGCCGATGTGGGAGCGGTACGCGAAGTGGTCAAACATGGCGTGACCGGCCTTGTCGTTCCAGGCCGCGACGCCCGAGCCGCAGCCGGCGCCATTCTCGACTTGGTGGTCAACCCCTCGCGGCGGTTGGCGATGAGCGCTGCTGGCCGAATCTATGCGGTGAAACGTTACCACACGAGAATTTGTGTTGAGACGCACCTAACTGCCTACCAGTTGGCCTGTCGGAGACGCGGAGTTTCCAGGTCCCACGTGGAGCCTGTTGGTGACTCGCCCACGTTGGTCCAAACAGACCCGTAGCCGCGCCTCAGTCCCTCGTCGCGGGAGTTACGCCGCCCCCAGGCGAGTAAACCTCAGGAGCAGACATAACCCGGAGTCTATTCCCATCCGAAGTCGCGGGCTGCGGTTCCCCGAGTCCAAGGATCGAGCGGGGGAAGTGCGTCCCCTCCCCGCGCGAGTCTAGCTTTTTTTTCACAGTATCCTATAGTTTTTACGGTACTTCCCCACCTTTCACGCAGGCCCCTCTTGTCAAGTATTGACTAACCCCTTCCAATTCAGTGTGTTTCCCGCCTGCCTGTAAATTGCTACTCAGGCAAGTCAATTGCCAATCATATCCGGCGGGGTTGTGATCCAGACCACAGAGCAAGGCGAACTCCGTGGCGAGCGTGGTCGCCGGGGGCGAAGTGGGCCTGCTGAGGAATCGAGTGCCGACAAACGTGGCGAGGGGCACAAATCAAGACAAATTTCGAAGTACCTGGAGGGACCGGCTACGGGCGCTCCGGAACCTACCACCAGCATTGAGAATCGTCTGGGATTCGGGTCCCAGGGTGGTGGTTTTCGGAATGCTGTTTCGAATCGTCGCCGCATTTGCTCCCGTTGCCATCCTGGCGGTGTCGCGGAAGATCATTGATTCGACCGTCTCCATTGTTAAGGATCACCATCCAGCCACCCCGGCATTCTGGTGGCTCGTAGCACTGGAGTTTGCACTTGCCGTGTGCGCCGGGTTGCTGGGCCGTGCCATTGACTATTGCGACTGCCTCCTGGCCGACAAGTTCACGCGCCATGTCAGTATTCGCGTGATGGAACACGCCTCCCGGCTCGATCTCTCTTCCTACGAAGACCCCGACTTCTACGACAAGCTGGAGCGCGCCAGAGTCCAAGCCACCGACCGGATCGGAATGATTCAGGCCGTGGGGCGAGTCGTTCAAGAGACTATTGTCGCCGTCACGCTCTCCGCCAGCATCCTGGTCTTCACGCCATGGATTCTTTTGCTCCTGATTGCGGGGGTGCTGCCCGCCTTTTTGGGCGAAAGCCACTTTGCCTTTCTGGGTTATTCGCTCAGCTTCCGCCAGACTCCGATGCGCCGGCAACTCGACTATCTTCGGGTACTGGGGGCGAGCAAGGAAAGCGCCAAGGAACTGAAGCTCTTCGGTTTGAGCCACTATCTCTCCGCCAGGTACGCGGGCATATCAGACGAGATTTACGCCCAGGACGTCTCGCTCCTGAATCGCAGGCTGTGGGCCGGTTCGTTGCTTGGGCTTCTGAGCACTGGCGCTTATTATTCTGCCTACGCCTTCGTCATCTACCTTACTGTCTCAGGCGGGTTGAGCATAGGGACGCTGGTGTTCCTGGCCGGCGCGATTAGCGGCGCCAGCAGCAACATTCAGCAGGTCTTCTCGACCTTCTCGAGCATCGCCGACCAGGCGCTTTTCCTGACGGACCTCCTGCAATTCTTCGCGGTGCGCCCCAGGGTGATGTCCAAGCCGGGAGCCCTGCCCGCACCGCGTCCGGTGCGGCAGGGATTTGAATTCCGGAATGTCACCTTTGCTTACCCGGGAACCACCCGCCGGGTTCTTGAGGATTTGAACTTCCGTTTGGAACCAGGACAGCGGATCGCACTGGTAGGCGAGAACGGCCAGGGAAAGACGACTCTCGTTAAGCTCCTGACCCGTCTTTACGACCCTACCGAGGGCCAGATCCTGCTCGACGGGATAGACCTTCGCGAGTATGACCTTGAGGACTTGCACCGGGAGATGGCCGTCATTTTCCAGGACTTCATGCGCTTTGAAATGACTGCTCACGAAAACATCTCGATGGGAAAGATCGACGATATTAACAATCGGGCGAGCGTCGTGGCGGCCGCCCGAAAAAGCCGGGCTGCCGCCGTCATCGAAAGGCTTCCCCTGGGGTACGGGCAGTTGCTCGGCAGGCGCTTCGAGGGAGGCATCGACCTGTCCGGAGGTGAGTGGCAAATGGTGGCGCTCGCGCGCGCATATTTGCGTGACGCTCAATTGCTGATTCTCGACGAGCCCACGGCAGCGCTCGACGCCAGGTCGGAACGCGAAGTCTTCGAACGGTTTTCGGGACTTACCCGCGGGAAGATGGCGCTGCTGATTTCGCATCGTTTCTCGACCGTCCGGATGGCCGATCGAATCCTGGTCTTGGAAGATGGCAGGATCGCCGAAGAAGGCTGCCATAGCGAACTGCTCGCGCGGGGGGAGCGCTATTCGAAGATGTTCGAGCTCCAGGCGGCCAGTTATCGCTAGCCGGATGAAACCAACACTGCATGAGCGGAACCAACCAACTACCGTTCGATATCAAGGGTGGCCCTGAAAGAACCACCCCCCCAGTCAATCTTGAAATATCCCTGGGTGAGCTCGCCCGGCAGCCCTTACCACAAACTCCACCAGAGCGGCTGATGGCTCAGGGTGTCCGCGACGCGATGGCCTGGCGATATGGCTCGGATAAGAACCCGGCGAAGCCCCTCGCCCGCCGGTTGCTCCGCACCAGCGCGTCTGTTCGAGGCGCCCTTCGCCGCGCCGAAAAACGCCAGGCAGCGGGCGAGAGGCTGAGCGAAAGCGAACTCTGGATCCTGGATAATTGCCGCCTCCTTCGATCCGCCAACCGCGAAGCGCATGAGGCGGTGAAATCGTTCCGTAAGCTCCCTTCAGTTTTCTCTCCGCAAAATGAGAGCGTGCTGACCCCGCGCGCCTACATGGTAGCTTTGGGGTTTCTTAAGGCCGTCGACTTCCAATACCACCAGCAGGATCTGGCCTTATACCTGGAGGGGATTCAACAGGTCGAAAGCTTGCAGGTGAAGGAGCTTTGGGCTCTGAAACCCGCGCTGCAGCTTGGGATGCTGGAACAAATCGCCGCGGATGCAGAGGAAGGAGCGGAAAATGGCAACCGGCCTACCCAGAAATCGGCCGGGGCCGAATCCCGGGCCAGCGGCCGCGTCAGGAACGTCATCAGCAGCCTTCGCGCGCTGGGCGAGGATAATTGGAAGGAGTTCTTCGAAGATCACAGCGCAACGGAGCGCGTCCTGCGCGAGGACCCCTCAGGGACGTATCCTCTGATGGATTATGACAGCCGTGATTTATACCGCCGCGCTGTGGAGGAATTCGCCAGCCAATCACTTTTCAGCGAGGAGGAAGTGGCGAGGACGGCCGTCCTTCTCGCCCGAAGGGCCAAAGCGCACGCGAAACGACACGATTCACGCATGAGTGCGAGGCGCGCCGATCTCGGCTATTACCTGATAGCGGAGGGAAGTCGCCTGCTGAAGAGGCGCCTCGGTTGCAGGCCGCCCCTCATGGCCAAGCTTCGGCAGATGATCCTGGACTGGCCGGAGATCTACTACATTGTCGGCGTCGAGCTGACTACGATTGGCCTGGTGTTCGTCCTTTTGCGGAGCCTGGGAATCGCCATTCCCTTGATTCCGGGCTTGCTCCTTTTGATTCCGGCGAGTCATGCTGCCGTAGGCCTGGTGAATCGCCTGACCACTTTCCTGATTCCTCCCCGCCGGCTTCCTAAGCTCGATTTTTCCGAGGGTGTTCCTCCCGAT
>JAIQGA010000264.1 GCA_020072925.1 Terriglobia bacterium
AGAGGGCTAAAAGCAAAATAGGTCCGATCCCTGACCCTCTCCCCGCTGGAGAGGGCTAAGAACAAAGTCTCTCAACCTTTCCCCAAGGGAGAGGGTCGAGGGAAAAAAGTGTCAGCCCTCTCCCTTGGGGAGAGGGTGTCGGCCTTGGCCGACGGGTGAGGGGTTACTTCGTCACCTGGACTCCCGACGCATCGCCTCCCGCACTTTACGCACGTCCTCGTCCGGGTCCTCCAGCACCAAGCCGTTCGGAACACGCAACAAGCGTATGCCAAGAGTTCTCAAGTAATCGTCTTTGGCAGCGTCTTTCCGCAGTTGGCTGGGCTGCGAGTGGATGCTGCCGTCCAGTTCGATAGCCAGGCGATGATCGAAGCTGAAGAAATCCACGAGCCAATTATCGATGCGGACTTGGCGGCGGAAATTCGCGCCCAGCCTTCTGCCGCGCAGCAAATACCAGGCGGCTTTTTCAGCCTCGGTTTGGCCGCGCCGCAATTCGCGGACGCGTTGGGTTCGGACGCGCACGGGGGGATTATAGCACCCAGCGAACCGTTGCGAAGACTTGCATGGCGGCCTAAGTAACCCCTCACCCGCCCTCCTTCGTCGGGCACCCTCTCCCCAAGGGAGAGGGTTAAGAACTAAATCCCTCACCCACTTCCCAAGGGAGAGGGTTGATTATCGGACCCTAAGCAGTCGCCCGCCACCCCCTCGGCCACTCGCAATGTAGCGGAGTTGCGCAAGGTCCTGCCGCATAAAACTCAGCGGTACCTTGTTTCGAGGTTGTGGGGTGGCGAAATGTTGCGGTGCACGGCGCCCCTGCGGACGGTGAAGGTTTCGGTTGCAGAATTGACTATTGATGACTGCCGATTGACTTTCCTTGATTCCCGACCTCCGAACTCCGAGTTCCGACTTCGATTGCTGATTGCCGATTGGTGAATGCTGATAGCCACCAGGAGTCCTGCCGCCCTGAGGGCGCCTCTACTGTAGCGTCGGCATGGCCGCGTTGTCTCTTGATTATTCCTTCAACCCGTCCAAATGCGGGTCGAGGCGTTCTTCCGAGCGCATCAACTCATCCCACGTGAACTCCGTGCGCTGGTAGGCAGCGGTTCGGCCGAGGATCGTGGTCAGGTTGCTTCGCACGGAGGGCGCCACGGTGGAGTAGTCGAGCCGCCCGGAGGTGACCTGGTCGTAAAAGGTGGCGATATTGCGGACCGCGCCGGACGTGTACATCATTCCGTCCCGTCCTCCCGCGTAATTCGCCTTGCCCTTGATGCTGACCTCGCCGGCATAGTGCGTGTCGATGCTGCCTTCCGTGCCGAACATCTGGCAGCAGATATCGTCAGCGCCCGCGCCATACTGCTTGGAATAGAAAGTGACGAGCACGTCTTCGGAGAACCAGAAAATCACCGAGAAGTGGTCCCAGGTGTCGCCGAGCGCGCGCGACTTGAGGCCGCCCGTCCCCAGCGCTTTTACCGGACGCTGGTCAAGGACCCAGGTCATAACATCAATCGCGTGAATGTTTTGCTCGGTGATAATATCACCGGAAAGTGTCCGGCTCAGTCCCCACGCGCGCAGGCGGCGTTCAGGATCCTGCGGATTCGCCTCCAGGTCCGGAAACATGCGCGTCCAGGGAGAGCTGGCGAGGTACGACGCCTCCCCACTGATGATGCGGCCAATGGCGCCTTCCTTCTGCACGCGCCGGATGGCCTCCTGGTAAAAGGGATCAGTGCGCGTCTGGAAATCGATCAAGTATGCAAGCTCCTTATCTTCGGCCTTTTTCGCGCTCGCTTCAATGCTGCGGCAGCCAGGAACGTCGACGGCCATGGGTTTGGCCAGGTAGACGTGGGCGCCCGCCTCAACCGCTGCGGCGGCCTGCTCATGATGAAAGTAAGGCGGGCTCTCGATGGCCACCGCGTCCACCTTCGCTTCCAGCAGTCTTTGGAACCCCTTCAGGCCCGCGAATCGCCGGGCCGCAGGCAGGTTGAACTTGTCGCCAAAGGCGTTCACTCGCTCCGGAAAATAATCGTGGGCGGCGGCTATTTCGTATCCGCCATGCTTTCGGAAAAGATCGGCGAGCCACGTGCCGCGACTGCCACAGCCAATCATGCCCAGAGAGATTTTGGAACTCACTTGCGACCCGCGAGCCAACCCCGGTTTCATGATGCTGAAGGGCATGGCCGCGCCAACCGCCCCCGCAAAGAATTGGCGACGATTCACGCCGCTGCGGCCATCTTCCGCGCTGGGCTTGCCCGATTTATTTCGCATTGCACGACCTCCTTACTATGGCGCATGTCTCTTACTCGTCACTGTGCATTACGCAGCCTTCTTTGTCTCCACCTTTGTCTCGACCTTTGTTTCCACAGGCTGCGCGCTCTGAGCCTTCGGAGGTTTCCCTGCGTCCGGTGGTTTCTCTCCGTATGGAGGCAACACATTCTTGGCGGCTGGAGACCAGGGATGGGGAAGGCTGTGAGTCTGATTGCCATCCGCACCGAGCACGCGAGGGGCTGCAAATCCCCCACTGCCGCCCCCGCCCCGCGGGGACGCAGGGTGTGCAATCTCACCAGAAGAGCTGTTGGTCCACAGAACCGACTCCGAACTTGCCGAAGAGGTGGTCTTGTTCCCCATATTCTTCACCTCCTGGGTATCGGGTAACGTCTTCTAGGGAGGCAGCATACGCTCCAGCGGCAAAGTTATCAACCTCCGTCTACGTTCAGGATGATAAGCGAAGGGCTGAGAATGACGACGTGGGGAACGTTGCCTGGATAGTAGCGGCGGGCTTCAGCCCGGCACATGGTACGGGTACGCTCGTAATTCCGGGGAACACGGCCGGGACGGCCGTGGTACGTGAGAATCTACGGCTGGTCATAGAGCGGATTGGGCGAGACCTGGTCGGTGTGGAGGGCCGCCATTACCGGCCGGCCCAAGCGTTGGCCGTTTCGGCTCGCGCGTGCCAACTCGCCGCGTACCTGTTCGGGCAGAATTTCCCACTCGAATCCGGCGTTTTGCGGCTCGCTGTAAATTACCGGTGCTGCGAAGGGTTCATGGCTGGTTGACGGGAACAGACGTCTGCACAGGCGAAGGCGGAAGGTCACCCATGACCTTCTGCTCGAGCATTTTCCGCGTTGCAGCCTGGAGTTCCTGGGCGCGCGCGAGTTCCCGGGCGGCTTCTTGCTTTCTGCCTGCCCGGCGATAGGCCTCTCCCAACTGGAAATGCACGCTGTCATCGTCGGGTTTCAAGGTCGCAGCACGCTCCAGGTCTTTCGTGGCCGTGGCGAGGTCACCTTTCAGCAAATATGCCCTGCCAAGCCCGTAGTACGCCGCAGCCTGATCGGGCTTCAACTCCAGTGACTTGCGGTAGCTGGCGATCGACAGGTCGAGTTCCCGCAGATCCAGGTAGATTGCACCGCGAAGGCCATACGAAGATGCGTACCGTGGATTCCGCCGGATCTCCTCCTCCAGCGCGGCAAGTGCTTCCGTCGTTTTCCGCAACCGATAGTAGGCGAGCGCCAGGCTGTACTGAAGATATGGCAAGGTGGGATCCGCGCGGGCTTTCTCCAGTTCGTCCACGGCTTTCTGATTGACTTGTTGGGTAAGGTAGGCGTTTCCGAGAAGCCAGTGGACCCTAGGCGAGTCGCCTTCGACCTGGAACATCTGGTCGAAGACGCGGGCCTCCTGTGATTCGTCGCCGTTCTTCCCGTAGCAGCTTCCCAACATGTAGAGGTAGTCCATATGGGAAGAGAACTGAGTGTAGAGAGGTTGGAATGTCTTCGCGGCTTCCTGGCAGTTCCCCGTCATGTACTGGCTGAGTCCGAGCAGGTATCGGGGTTGGGACTGATCGGGCTGCAATTCCGCCGCCTGCCGAAAGTGCACGATAGCCTGCGGGAATTGCTCCTGCCGCAGGTAGGCGAGTCCCAGATTCAGTTGGATGCCCGCTACCCTCGGTGCCAGTTGCGCGGCACGGTCGAGAGCGCCGACGGCCTCCCGGAAGCGGTTGGTGCGCAGATAGACAACACCCAGGTTGGCGTAGGCAGCAGCCGAATGAGGGTCGATGCGAACGACTTCGCGAAAGCCGATTTCCGCGGCCGTGTAGCGCCCCGCCTGCAAGTCCTGCTCCGCGGCTTGAAACACCTCCGCCACACTCCGGGCAGGCCCACCCTGCTGGCTTGATGAGGGCGCAGCGGCCGCAGGCAATGCCAGCGCCAGCAGCGCTCCGACCAGAAACGCGCGCTGTCCACTTTTTCGCTGGCTGTGCTCCTGCCTGTTCATCCGTCACCGCAATGAAATACCCAATTGCCGGCACAGTTCCGCGTTCAAGCGGCAGGCCTTCTGGAAATTTTCGCGCGCTTTGGCGGGTTGCCCCAAGTGGTCATACAGCAGCGCGAGGTTCACGTAGGAGGTCGGGTACTTGGAGTCGAGGGCGACCGCTTGATTAAACGCGTGCAGCGCATCGTCCGTGCGCCCCAGCCCCGCATAAGCATTGCCCAGGAAGTTGTACACCATGGCTTCCCGATAGCCCAGGTCAATGCCCCGCTGAATGGCGGGCACGGCTTCGTCGAAGCGCTTCATTTGGGCCAGCGTGACTCCATAGTCGGCCTGAGCTTGGGCGAATTGAGGGTGACTCTCCAGCACAACCCGTTGCTCGCGGGCGGCGTCGTCAAGCTGCTTCAGCCGCCAGTAAACTCGGGCCAGAGCAAGACGCGCCAGAAAATCCTGCGGATTGAGCTGCAGCCCCAATTGAAAGGCCTTCGCGGCCTCGGAATTATCCTCGGCGTCATACGCGGCGCGGCCCAGTCCAAGAGCCGCTTGATCGAACGTCGGATTGAGTTCCAGAGCCCGGCGATAATACGTAATAGCCCTGCGGGCTTCGCGCATTGCCCGGCAGTTCTCCCCTTCGAGGAACGGCAGGAGAAATGCCTGCGGGTATTGCGCCGCAAGCGCCGCCAATAACCGGTTGGCTTCGCGTAGCTGTCCTGATTCCGCCAGCGCTGTCGCGCGGAGGATCTGGTTGTAAGCGCGAATGCGATCCTTAGGGTCCGCGGCCGTGGGATCGTCCTCGGCGGGCGGTTTGGCCGATGACAGGCTCACGTAGCCCAGCGAGCGCAACTTCTCAACTGTCTCCGGATCGAGGCTCGGATTCTGCCCCGCCGCCGTCGAACGCCGGTAGCGCGCACGCACTTCCTCGACGGTCTGGCGGAGCGCCTGGGCGGTGCTGGGATTGTCGCGGATGACGTTGCGTTGTTCGCCAGGATCCCTGGTCAGGTCGTAGAGTTCCTCCTGAGGCGCCTGGATGTAATGGTAACGGTCCGTCTGCACTCCGAAGAGCACGTGGGTGCCAAGAAAATTTCGGGGATAGAGCGACTCGGAAAAACCCTGCCGAGAGGGTCGTGGCGAATCTTTCTCGACCAGCGACAGCAGACTCTGGCCCTGGAAAGTCCGCGCGTCCAAATCCGGAATCCCGCTCGCTCGAACAAGCGTGGGAGCGATATCCACGGAATTCACCACCTGAGAAACTGACCGCTGTGTGGGCACATAACTAGAAGGAAATTTGATGATCAGAGGGACGCGAACCGTGGCATTGTAGATAAAGAAACCGTGCTCCTGCTCCTGATGTTCGCCCAACCCTTCTCCGTGGTCGCTGGTGAGAACGATCAAGCTGGGCGCATAGAGGTCTTGAGTCTTCAGGTAATCAAAGAAGCGGCCGATTTGCTGGTCCGTGAACGCCACTTCGCCGTCATAGGGCCGATCACGATAACGCGTCTGGAAGGGCTCCGGCGGGCGATAGGGAGCGTGCGGGTCGTACAGATGCAGCCAGAGGAAGATCGGCTGTGCGGGCGCGGACTTCAGCCAGGCTAGGGCGTGATCCACCGTTTCATCGGCTCGCCGTTCCAAGTTCCCCTGCCGCATAGTCCGATAGCCTTCGGTCTTGAACCAGTCATCGTAGAGATCGAACCCGCGATCGAGCCCCCACATGGAGTCCAGCACGAACGCACTCACGAAGGCCGCCGTCGTGTAGCCGTGGCGCTTGAAGATCTCGGCCAACGTGGGAACGTCCGTGTGTATCCCGTGATCCGACCAATCACGCAGGCCATTCCAGCTGGGATAGGTCCCCGTGAGAATGGCAGCGTGTGAGGGCGCGGTTAGGGGCACTTGGGCAATGGCGCGGGTGAACATCACGCCATCGCGGGCCAAGGCGTCTGTAGCGGGCGTATCAATGGACTGATACCCGTAACATCGCAGGTGGTCGGCGCGAAGGGTGTCCACGGTAATCAGGATGACGCTCGGGCCCGGCGTCTTGGTCTTTGATTTACAAGAACTTAAGGCCAAGAGCGCGGCGCAAGAAAACACCAGGGTGAAGACTTTTTTCGGCAGCGTGGCGCGTCGAAAACCCCAGTTTTGGGTCTCAATACTGCGTGGCATATTGACACACTTACATCCCACTCTGCCAGCAACTGTGGTGCCTGTCCAGGGATTTCATGGTAGATGGGGACTTTCTGTCACTGCCAGGGCCGCCCCTCAACAGAGTGAATCATGTTGTCACAGGTAAGGTAATTGGTTCGTTTGTTAGTTTCGCACTTCCATAATATGAGAAATAGGATAACAGCCTATGCTACTTGGGATTCCGTATCTCTGAAATCCCTGAGCCATTTTGTCCCTCTCCCTTTCTTGCTGAAGCTGAATGCCTTAGACGCATTATCAGGCCTGACGAAATGCAATTAAGCTGGCATTCCACTTGCGTACGCCAAGGCCGGCATGAGGAACCTCATGCCAGACCCGAATTCCCGCCTACTCGTGCCGACGTAATGCGATTCATCCGTGACCAAGGAATCGTCCTTCCGAAATCAGAGACGAAAAGTCGTAGCGCCGGCCTGTCGGGCAAGGCGGGAACCCATAAGGAGGTATCTGATGCGGCGTAGAATCGTAGGCCTGTTGACGTGCATCATCCTGTTTTTTGGCGTTTCAGGCGTTTTCGCCCAGTCGACCGGGCAAATTTCCGGATCAGTGCATGATCCTTCGGGGGCAGCGATACCGGGCGCTAAGGTCGTTATCACGAACGAAGGGACCGGCGTCGCCAATCCTATCGAATCCAACGATGCGGGCGAATTCATCCTGCCTGCCTTGACCGCGGGCATCTATGAAGTCACCGCGGAGACCAAAGGGTTTCAAAAAGCCACCAAGAGCCATGTCGTCCTCCAAGTGGGTGGCAAGGTGCGCGTGGACTTGACTCTGGCCCTGGCCGGTCAAGCCACGACCGTCGAGGTCACCGGCACGCTGACAACGATCGAGACCGACTCTTCCGCCATCTCCGGGGTCATCACCGGCAACCAGATCCTCGACCTGGCTTTGCCGGCGCGGAACTTCGTGGCTTTGGCGATGTTGGTTCCGGGCGCCGCCCCCACCAACGATCTGGACACTGACTCTGTCGGCGTGAATGGGAACGTAAATATTTCCTTTAACGGCAGTCGCACCGTCTACAACACTTGGGAAGTGGACGGTGGCAACAACTCGGACCGAGGTTCCAACTCCACGCTGAACACCTATCCCAGCCTGGACTCGATTGCCGAGTTCCGCGTCTCGACGTCCAACTATGGCGCCGACATCGGACAACACAGCGGCGCTTATGTCGAGGTGAGCACGAAGTCGGGCACCAAAGACTTCCACGGGTCCGCCTACGAATTCCTCCGGAACGACGTGCTCAACGCCAACGACTTCTTCACCAATCGCCAGATCAACCCTCCGGGCGGCAACGCGCCGAAGAGCCCCCACAAGCGGAATGAATTTGGGTACACCATCGGCGGGCCGTTCTACATTCCGGGTGTTTACAACGAAAGCAAGACCAAGACCTTCTTCTTCTGGTCAGAGGGCTGGCGGAAGTTCCGCGACAGCAGCGTGACCAACACCCTGGTGGCCACAAAGCGCCAGCGGCAAGGCGATTTCAGTGAATGTCTGGAAGGCAGTCCGAACTTCAACCAGACCGTGGTGGACGATGGATGCACCTTCCCAAGCAACGCTGACCCGGTCACCGGCATGCTGCCGAGCCTCGACGCGAATGGGGTAGGGCTGATGAACGCGCTCCTCCCGCTCCCCAATAGCGGCGCCGACGGGTATATTAACGCCACCAGCACGCCGGTGAACTGGCGGCAGGAGCAGATTCGCGTCGACCACAACTTCAGCGATCGCTCGCGTCTGTTTATCCGTTACACCCAGGACGCCTGGGACACGATCAACCCCAACGCTCTCTGGACGTGGACGGACATTGACACGGTCAAGACGGCTTTCGGCGGGCCTGGTAAGACCGCCGTGTTGAATTTCGCACAGAGCTTGACGCCCACACTGTTCAGCGAATTCATCATGGGCTACTCGGTTGACCACATCATTCTTTCGACCTCCGTCTCGGGTACCATCACGCGTTCGGGGAACAACTTCAATGCCCCGCACATCTTCCCCTCGAATAACGGCTACGACCTCATCCCGGCTACCATGATCTGCGGGGGCTCCCAGGTTTGCTTGGGCATGGACACCGGTTTTTACATGGGGAAGTACAACTCCAACCCCATCATGACCTGGAAAGAGAACCTGACCTGGATTAAGGGCAAGCACACGCTCAAATTCGGCGCCTACGTCGAGCGCTTCCGCAAGAACGAGCAATTCGGGGGCGACATTCAGGGCTACGCTTACTTCTCGAGCGATGGCACTACCAGTACGGGGAATGCCATGGCCGATCTGCTGAGCGGAGTTATGGCGTCGTACGACGAGGCCAACAAGCGCGGCAAGGGCTTCTATCGCATGACCAACTTCGAGCCCTATATCCAGGACGATTGGAAGGTGACGGAACACCTTACACTCAATCTGGGCGTGCGCTACTACCTGTTCACGCGCAACCGCGAGCGCTATCTCCAGCAGTCGGCCTTCTATCCGAACCTTTACACTCTTGCGAATGCTCCCTTGCGGGATGCAAACGGTTTCCTGATTCCGGGCAGCGGAGCCATGTACACCAGCGCGGGCGAGCTAACCTACGGCAATGGCCTGGTGCAATGTGGGCAGGGGATAACTCCCGTTGCCTGCCAGGACGGCATGTTCCACAACATTGCGCCTCGGCTCGGGTTTGCCCTAGATCCCACCGGCAAGGGCAAGACGGTAATTCGCGCCGCGGTGGGCCTCTTCTATGACGGCCTCAACGGCAATGAGGCGGGGTCGGAGTCCACCCAAGGCGGCGCGCCCTTCGCTTACATGTCCCATTTGGCAAACCTGGAGAGTTGGACGCAAATCGGCGCCGGAGGAGGCTTAATCGGCCCGGTGGGCATCAGCACTGTATCCAAGACCGCGGGGTATCCGCGTACGTACCAGTGGAACTTCAACATTCAACACCAAATCACCCCGAATGATCTGCTGAGCGTGGCGTACGTCGGCAACGTGGGGAACCACCTCACCGTCAACCACGACGTCAACCTCGCCCCTTACGGCCTTCCCCACGACATCCAGGACCAACTAATCAACGGCGAGGACACTTATCCTTACCATCCGTACCAGGGATTCAATAACATTACCTATGTTGACCAGGTTGGGCGGTCAAATTACAACTCGCTCCAGTCGACCTTCCGTCATCAAGTCGGCGAAGGGTTGAGCCTGGGCGCGAACTATACCTGGTCCCACGCCATCGATGACGCCGGTTCACAAGGTGAAAATGGGAACAACAATCAAGACCTGCACGACCTCTTTCGCTGGAGGGGGAATTCGAGCCTCGACCGCCGTCACATCCTAACCCTCGATTACATCTACGACCTGCCATTCTTCAAGAAGTCCAGCGGGTGGGTGAAGAACGCATTCGGCGGCTGGCAAGTCAGCGGCATCACCACCTTCATGACGGGGACGCCCTTGGATATCGGTTGCGGGATCAGCGGCTACTCGACGGGCGTGGGCGGCAACATGCGATGCAACAGCCTGGGTCAGCAGTCCGGCAAGAGCATCGTCAATGACTCCGTTTACGGCCCGACTGTCCAATGGTTCAATGTGAACGCCTTCTCCCAACCGAACCTCGACCAACTCTACGCCGATGGCCAGCCCGGGATGTTCGGTTATCTGGGGCGCAATACGCTCATCGGCCCGGGCCGCAACAACTGGGACCTGTCCCTCTTCAAGAACATCAAGATGACGGAGCGGGTGGGTCTCCAATTCCGGTTTGAGACGTTCAACACCTGGAATCATTCGCAGTGGAATGGCGTTCACTCTGGTTGCTCTGATAGCGTGGATGCTGGCGCGGTCTGTGGCACGGCCGGCAAGTTCGGTCAAGTGTCGGGCACTTGGCCGTCGCGTCTCATCCAACTCGGCATGAAGGTAATGTTTTAGCCGAGTTCGCTTGCTCCCTTGGAGTAGGGGAGGGCTCCGCTCTCCGTTTACTCTTGATCTTGACAGCCCCGAGACCCACCTGGGTCTCGGGGCTTGTTATTTGTGCATGCCGGAGAGAGGTCTGCCCTCCCGATTGGAGATTCCGGCCAGGATTTCGCCCTCACGCTTGCTGGCAACCGCGGGACCTCGGAGGGACTCCCGCGACTTGGGGGACCAATAATCATGGAACACATGGAAACTACGGGAGCGCCGAGCGTGCGCGAATGCGCGTTCGCACCCATCTTTGCTGCGATTCTGCTGATGGGGTGCGGCGCACGAGTGGCCGGTGCGAATGTCAGCAAACTCATCGGGCAGGTGCGCGTCTCGCCGGGCGACCCTGAGTCGGGTGGGGCTCGCGTGGAAATCTATAACTCTCATCAGTTGCTCGCCGACCGCACCATGACGGACACCAATGGCCAGTTCTATTTCATGGGCCTTCGCCCCGACGAGTACACCCTGGTCGTGAGCAAGCCGGGGTATTACACGATCGAAATGCGCGTGAAGATCGAGTTTCAGATGCCCGAGCAATACGTGACCGTGTTTCTCACTCCTGAGCCCACGGGCCCGGAGGCGAAGCCCGGCAAAGTCTCGGCGGCGGAGTTGGCGCTCCCCGCGAAGACGCGCAAGGAATTCCAAAAGGGGAAAGAGGCTCTCCGTAAGAACGAATACGCTGCTGCCATTGTGCACCTGAAGGCGGTCGCCGAAGCCGAACCACGCTTTGCCCTGGGTTTTGAGGTGTTGGGTGTAGCATACCTGCGGGCGAGGAAACTTCCCGACGCGGAAAAGGCTTTCCACCTGGCGCTGGATATCGACGCCAAAATGCCAGACAGCCTTTTCCAGTTGGGCTTGCTTCACTACCAGCGCAACGAGCTTTTGGAAAGCGAGCGCTATCTGGCGCGCGGGCTGGACTTGGACTCGCACTCGCTGTTCGGACACTACCAGCAAGGATTGACGCTTTTCGCGCTGGAGAAATACAACGACAGCGCGCGAGAGTTCCAGGAGGCACTGCGTGTGGACCCCTCCTTCGTGGAAGCGCATGTGCGGCTGGCGAACGTGTATTTGCGCCAGCAGAATCCCTCGAAGGCCTTGGCCGAGTTCGAGCGCTACCTGCAGGAGGCGCCCAAAGGGCAATTCGCGCCGCGGGCCCGGGAAGTGGTCCGCGAGATGCGCGCGTCAGGAATTACACCGGCCGCCGGCACGCCGAATTGAAGCGGCGCCTTCCAAGAGCAGGCCCGCCACCATCCTGCCAGTGGCATGGTACTGGTCCAAAGCAAGTATCGCCTCTCCTGCGGCCAAGAGTTGAGACCTTCGTGCATCTGGTGTCGCAGCCGCGTACTGGTTGCTGATGTAAAGCATGGATAAGGCCGGATACGCCGCGAACCAGAGCGTTATCCCTACGAAAGCGAGGGCCGTAGCGAGCGCCGCGTATGCTCCATGGGCTCGCCGGAGGGGGGCGTAGAGGGCGAAATCTCAGACGCACGGCGGTGGGAAACATGGTCCGCGCAGGCGTCCCGGGCGCGACACTGGTGGCCGC